>NZ_CALFQK010000167.1:0-100439 GCF_937921195.1 uncultured Salinicola sp. | reverse complement strand
TGGCCTGCCACGGCAGCGTGCGCGCCAACCGGCTGCTGACGCTGCCGGAGATGAACGCGCTGCTGCGGGACATGGAGCGAACCGAGCGCAGCGGGCAGTGCAATCACGGCCGTCCCACCTGGACCGAGATGTCGATGGCACAGCTCGACAAGCTGTTTCTCCGGGGGCAGTGACCGCGTGGACGCCGCCAGTTCCGATTTTTCTGTGCCAGCGGGTTCGCGCCGAGACGACCGACCGCTGGCGATTCTGTTGCTCGGTCCCACCGCCGCGGGCAAGACGGACAGCGCCATCGCACTGCACGAACGGCTGGGGGCCGAACTGATCAGCGTCGATTCCGCCATGGTCTACCGGGGCATGGACATCGGCACGGCCAAGCCGTCGTCGGCCGAGCTGGCCCGGGCGCCGCATCGTCTGATCGACATTCGCGCCCCGTCAGAGATCTATACCGCAGCCGATTTCCGCCGCGACGCGCTGGCCGAGATGGAGAAAATCAGCGCCTGCGGCAAAATGCCGCTGCTGGTGGGTGGGACGATGATGTACGCCAAGCGTCTCATCGACGGGGTCGCGACCATGCCGGAAGCCGATCCGACACTGCGCGAGCAGCTGCGCCAGCGCGGCGAGCGCGAAGGGTACGAGGCCCTGCACGCGGAGCTCGCCCAGGTGGACCCGCAGGCCGCCGAGGCGATTCACCCGCGCAACCGGCAACGCCTGATCCGGGCGCTGGAAGTGTTCCGGCTGAGTGGGGTGACGCTCTCCGAGCACTGGCGGCGCCAGCAGCGTGAAAACTTTCCCTGGCGGCTGTTGTCCATAGCTCTCGCGCCTGCCGAGCGCAGCGTGCTGCACGAACGCATCGCTGGGCGTTTCGATGCCATGCTGGCTGGTGGATTTGTCTCGGAAGTGGCTACATTGAAACAGCGAGGCGATCTTCACGCGGATCTGCCATCGATGCGCAGCGTCGGCTACAGGCAGGCTTGGGAGCATCTCGAAGGTGCCTACGGTCTCGACACGCTGCGTGAGCGTGGCGTCGCCGCCACGCGTCAACTGGCCAAGCGTCAGCTGACCTGGTTGCGGCGCTGGCCCGATCTGCACTGGGTCGACAGCTGCGGATCGAACGTGGACGAGCGGATTGCGAAAATCGTGCGTGAGCACGGCAGTTAGCGTAAAATGGCGGGCTTCGTCGAGACCTATACTCGCGGCAAGCGATGCCGCCGGTGTGATGCCGAGTCAGAACGAATCGCCGCCCAACTAAAACAGCACTACTCATAACAGTATTAGGGAGAGCAACATGTCCAAAGGACAGTCCCTTCAGGATCCGTACCTGAACATTCTGCGCAAGGAGCGCATCCCGGTTTCCATTTTTCTGGTGAACGGCATCAAGCTGCAGGGACAGATCGAGTCGTTCGATCAGTTCGTCATCCTGCTGCGCAACACCGTCAGTCAGATGGTCTACAAGCATGCCATTTCGACGGTCGTGCCGTCCCGTAACGTCCGGTTGCCGCCGCAGGATCCCAACGCAGCGCCCGGACTCGATAGCTAATCGAGAGGTTGTGATTGTTTTTCGAACGTCCCGACGCCGGCGAAACGGCGATTCTGGTCCATGTGGACTTTCAGGACGAGCAGGAGCGCGAAGATCCGGGTGAACTCCTGGAACTGGTGCGCTCCGCCGGGGCGGAGTCGGCTACCCTGATTCAGGGCAGTCGACGCCGTCCCGATCCTCGTTCCTTCATCGGCAGTGGCAAACTCGACGAGGTCAAGGCCGCGCTCGAGGCCCATCATGCCGAACTGGTCATTTTCAATCATGCCCTGTCTCCCTCCCAGGAGCGTAACCTCGAGCGTGCGCTCAAGTGTCGCGTGCTCGACAGAACGGGCCTGATCCTCGATATCTTCGCGCAACGCGCGCGAACCCATGAAGGCAAGCTCCAGGTCGAACTGGCCCAGCTCGAATACATGTCCACGCGACTGGTGAGAGGCTGGACGCACCTCGAGCGCCAGAAAGGCGGTATCGGTCTGCGTGGCCCGGGTGAAACCCAGCTGGAGACCGACCGCCGCCTGCTGCGTGGACGGATCAAGTCGATCCACCGGCGGCTGGAGAAGGTGCGCAAGCAGCGCGACCAGAACCGTCGGGCCAGGGCGCGGGCAGAGGTCCCCAGCGTATCGCTGGTGGGTTACACCAACGCTGGCAAATCGACCCTGTTCAATGCGATCACGGCGTCCGAGGTGTATGCCGCCGATCAGCTGTTCGCGACTCTCGACCCGACCCTGCGGCGGCTCGACGTGCCGGACGTCGGCGATGTGGTGCTGGCGGATACGGTGGGGTTCATTCGACACCTGCCCCACAAGCTGGTCGAGGCGTTCCAGGCCACGCTGCAGGAGGCCACCGAGGCTAGCCTGATCGTGCATGTGATCGATGCCGCCGACCCCGACCGCGAACTCAATGTCGCCCAGGTCGACAGCGTGCTGGCGGAGATCGACGCCGACGAAGTGCCCCGACTGCTGGTGATGAACAAGATCGACCTGTTGGGGACATCGCCGCGCATCGAGCGCGACGAGCATGGATTCCCTCAAGTCGTCTGGCTCTCCGCGCGCGATGGCGAGGGGCTCGAGCTGCTGCGCGAGGCACTCGGCGAGTGGCTGGCCGAGGATATCCTGGATATCCGCTTGACGCTGACACCCGAGCAGGGTCGACTACGGGCGGCGCTGCACGAATTGCAGGCGGTGCAAGACGAAGCGTTCGACGAACAAGGGCGTTCGAATCTGGAGATTCGCTTGCCCCGGCGGGAGTTTATGCAGATGATGGCTCGCTTGGGCGAACGCGCCGACGATTATCTACCCACCTCGGAAAAGACACCGGTTGCCGATTGGGAACGGGTTTGAGGTGAGAAAAACGACGCAGGGGAGCTTCGTGGTCCGAGAGTCGGGCCCGAACGATGCAGGGTAACGAGGGTTCGATGTCAGTTCGAACAAGCCCTTTGCACGCGAGTGCAACGCCACGGCGGCTCACGCTCCCGATGCCATGCGTAATGCTTTGGCCTGACGCAACGCTTTGACTGCATCATTGGAGACTAGGTATGGCTTGGAATGAGCCTGGTGGTGGCAATAACCAGCAGGACCCCTGGGGCGGCGGAGGGGGCCGGCGCCCGAGTGGTAATGGTGGCAACAACGGTGGTGGCAATCAGGGGCCGCCGGACCTCGATGAGGCGCTGAAGAAATTTCAGGACAAGATCAATCGGCTGCTGGGCGGGCGCGGCAAGCGCTCCGGTTCCGGCGGTGGCGAGGGTTCCGGCGGTGGCGGCAAGCGCAACCCGTTCGTGCTGCCGATCCTGGTGCTGATCGTCGCGGTCGTGATCTGGGCCGGTTCGGGTTTCCACCTGATCGACCAGTCCGAGCGCGGCGTGGTGTTCCGCCTCGGCAAGTACACCGACACCTTGAATCCCGGCCTGCACTGGAATCCGCCGATCATCGATCGGGTGGACAACGTCAACGTGACCAGCATCCGTTCCGCCACCCAGACGGACTCGATGCTGACCAGCGATGAAAATATCGTTCGCGTCAGCGTGTCGACCCAGTACGTGGTGAGCGATGCGCATGCCTTCCTGGTCAACGTCAACGAACCGGAAATGACGCTGCAGAACGCAATGGACTCGGCCCTGCGCCAGGAAGTGGGCAACATGCATCTGCAGGAGATCCTGACCACCGGCCGTGATCGGCTGGGGCAGCGTATCTTCGACCGTCTGACCGCCTACATGGACGCCTACGGAACTGGCCTGCGCCTGCAGACGGTCAACGTCGAGTCGACGGCGCCGCCGGATCAGGTCCAGAACGCCTTCGACGACGTCATCCGTGCCCGCGAGGAGCGCCAGCGCTCCATCAACCAGGCCAACGCATACAGCCAGGCCGTGGTGCTCGAGGCCAAGGGGCAGAGGCAGCGTCTGGTCGAGGAGGCCAACGGCTACAAGGCGGCCATCGTGTCGGATGCCACGGGCCAGACCAATCGCTTCAACTCGCTGCTGGGCGAATATCGCCAGGCACCGGACGTGACCCGGCAACGCCTCTATCTGGAAACCATCAGCAAGGTGCTGAGCAATACGCCGAAGGCGCTCGTCGACCTGGGCGACAGCAATGCCGTGACGGTACTGCCGCTCAACCAGATGCAGGCGGGCGGCAATGCCGGTGGCAAGAGCGATTCCTCGTCGATGAGCATGCAACAGCTCGAACAGATATCACGTCAGGTAGTCGATCACATGAACAGTGGCTCGCAGCAGCCGACGCGTAGTTCCAGCCTGCGGGAGGGTCGCTAATGTTTAATAACCGCGCCCTGATTGGCGTCATCGTCCTGGCGTTGCTGGCATGGTTCGCCAGCGCCAGCTTCTACGTCGTCAACGAGACCGAACGCGCCATCAAGCTGCGTTTCGGCGAAGTGATCGAAAACGAAATTGGCCCCGGTCTGCATTTCAAGCTGCCGGTCTTCAACACGGTTCGCATCTTCGATGTGCGAGTGCAGACGGTGGACTCCAGCGCGACCCGCTATCTGACCGCGGACTCCAAGGCGGTCATCGTCGACTCCTTCGTGAAGTGGAAGATCGCCGATCCGCAGCAGTTCTACGAAGCGACGCGGGGCAACATCCAGGTCGCCGAGAACCTGATCGCGCCGCGAACCGACGAGGCGCTGCGTAACAAGTTCGGTCAGACCGAAATGTCCTCCATCATTCAGGAGCGGATCGCTGCCGAAAGTAAGGACAAGGGGCTGCCGGGCAAGAACAAGGGACCCGATACCGTCGAGGGCGCCCGGGAAGAGCTGATGGTGGAGCCGGTACAACAGCTCGATCAGGCCATGCGCGACGAACTTGGTGTCCATATTCTCGACATTCGCGTCAAGCGCATCGAGCTGCCTCCCGAGGTGACCCAGGCCGTCTACGAGCGGATGAACTCGGAGCGCGAGCAGGCAGCACGAACCTATCGTGCGGAGGGCTCCCAGCAGGCGGAGGCGATTCGTGCCGATGCCGACCGTCAGCGTCAGGAAATTCTGGCCAACGGGCGCCAGGAAGCGGAGACCACCCGGGGTGAAGGCGATGCCCAGGCGGCCAAGATCTACGCCAGCGCCTACCAGCAGGCACCGGATTTCTTCTCCTTCTACCGCTCGATGCAGGCCTATCGCGACAGCTTCAGTGGCGAAGGGAAGGACCTGCTGGTGTTGAGTCCCGACAACAGCGACTTCTTCCGTTACCTGAAAAATCCGACCCCTGACGGGACCTCGGCGCCGTGAGCCGCGACAGCCGCGAATAGTGCGGGAAAACGGACGCCCGCGGGATTTTTCCGCGGGCGTTTCGTGGTAATATCGCCTAGCCGGGTATCGCCCGGCTTTTTTGTGCGGGCTGTATCCGTGTCATCACGCTCGGCCACGACGAGTCAGGCGAGTCTGGGATGCGCCGCGTGGCCACGCCTCATGGCGCTTCGGCCGCGACTATCACGGGGTGGGCAAGGGAGCGCGCAAGCTCGCCTTGGCACCCGATCACCACCGAACCACCGCTTGGCAGGACAAGCTCATGACGATCGCTGACCGCTGGTTGCTTCCCGACGGCATGGATGAAATATTGCCGCCGCAGGCAACCCGGATGGAGGAGTTGCGTCGGACGCTGCTCGACCTGTACGACCGCTGGGGCTACGACCTCGTCATGCCACCGCCGGTCGAGTTTCTCGACTCGCTGTTGACGGGCACCGGCACCGACCTGGATCTGCAGACGTTCAAGCTGACCGATCAGTTGACCGGCAGGATGATGGGGGCCAGCGCCGATGTCACGCCGCAGGTGGCGCGCATGGATGCCCATTCGCTGAAGCGCCAGGGGCCGGTCCGGCTCTGTTACTGCACGACCGTGTTGCGCGCTCAGGCGGACAAGCACCAGGGTGGCCGGAGTCCGATGCAGGTCGGCGTCGAGCTGTTCGGGCACGCCGGCCTGGACGCCGATGTGGAAGTGCTGAGGCTGGCGCTCTCCAGCCTCGCGGCGGCGGGCGCGCGGGAGACGCACCTGGCGCTGAGCCACATCGCGATCTATCGCGAGCTGGTGCGCGGCATCGGCTGGAGCGAAGACGTCGAGCGGGCGCTCTTCGATGCCATCGAGCGCAAGGCGTACGTCGTCATCGACGAACTGGTGGCCGCGAACGTCGCCGATCCCAAGCTGGCGCGCATGCTCAGCGAACTGCCGAGACTGCATGGCGGCGCGGAGATTCTCGAGCACGCCAGGTTGGCCCTGGCCGATGCGCCGGAAGCCGTGCGTGAAGCGCTCGACCAGTTGGTGCGGTTGCATCGCGGTGTGGTGGCCGAGCACCCTGAGGTATCTTTCTACTTCGATCTGGCCGAGCTTCGTGGCTATCAGTATCACACCGGGATGGTGTTTGCCGCCTACGTGCCGGGATACGGTCAGGCGCTGAGCAAGGGTGGGCGCTACGACGATACCGGGAAGGCGTTCGGTCGAGCCCGTCCCGCTACCGGTTTTTCCATGGATCTCAAACAGTTGGCGACCCTGGCCGAGCGCGAGCCGCCAACCAATGGCATCTGGGCGCCGAACCGCGAGGATGCGGCGCTGAATGACGCCATCAATCGCCTGAGGGCACAGGGAGAGCGCGTGATCCAGGCACTGCCCGACCAGCGGACCGGTCCGGGTGCACACCGATGCAATCGCCATTTGGTGCTCCAGGAGGGAGAGTGGCGTACCGAGCCGCTGGCTTGACCGATGACGGCGAGACGCCGACCGGGTGACAGCGAATGGATCGCGACGAACGACGGGATCGCGACGGGTTGATCAAGAGACGAGAGCAATGGGCAAGAACGTAGTCGTATTGGGTACTCAGTGGGGCGATGAGGGCAAGGGCAAGGTCGTCGACCTGCTGACCGAGTCTGCCAGTGCCGTGGTGCGGTTCCAGGGCGGACACAACGCCGGCCACACGCTGGTGATCGATGGTGAGAAAACGGTACTGCACCTGATCCCCTCCGGCGTGTTGCGCGACGACAAGATCTGCGTGATCGGCAACGGTGTGGTGCTGTCGCCGGAAGCGCTGATCGAGGAGATCAAGGAGCTGGAGGCCAAGGACGTGCCGGTGCGCGAGCGCCTGCGGCTCTCGCCTGCCTGCCCGTTGATCCTGCCGTACCACGTCCGCCTCGACCAGGCGCGCGAAAAGGCCCGCGGGATCGCCAAGATCGGCACCACCGGTCGCGGCATCGGCCCGGCGTACGAGGACAAGGTCGCGCGACGTGGCCTTCGTCTCGGCGACATGCTGCACCGTGAGCGCTTTGCCTCCAAGCTGGGCGAGGTGCTCGACTACCATAACTTCGTGCTCACCCGGTATCACGGTGAGCCGGCGGTCGACTTCCAGGAAGTGCTGGATCAGGCAATGGCCTTTGCCGAAGAGCTGCGGCCGATGGTCTGCGATACGGTTTCGTTGGTGCATGACATCCGCAAGTCCGGCGAGAACATTCTGTTCGAGGGCGCCCAGGGCTCGCTGCTGGACATCGATCACGGTACCTACCCGTACGTCACCAGCTCCAACACGACCGCCGGCGGTACCGCGACCGGCTCTGGCGTGGGGCCGCTCTATCTCGACTACGTGCTGGGCATCACCAAGGCCTATACGACCCGGGTGGGGTCCGGTCCGTTTCCCACCGAGCTGTTCGACGAGTTCGGCCGGCATCTGGCGGAGAAGGGCCACGAGTTCGGCGCCACCACCGGGCGGGCGCGCCGCTGCGGCTGGTTCGACGCCGTGGCGCTGCGCCATGCGGTGCAGATCAACTCGGTATCGGGTATCTGCCTGACCAAGCTCGACGTCCTCGACGGTCTCGAGAACATTCGGGTCTGTGTCGGCTATCGCAGCAAGGATGGCGAGACCATCGACAATCCCGTCGACTCCGAGGGGTACGAGGTGATCGAGCCGCTCTATCACGATCTGCCGGGCTGGAACGAGTCGACCATCGGCGCGCGCAGCGTCGATGACCTGCCGGCGAATGCGCGGGCGTATATCGCTTTTCTCGAGAAGGAGGTGGGGACCCCGATCGATATCATCTCCACCGGCCCCGACCGCAACGAGACGATCGTGCTGCGCAATCCATTCGACTGATTGCCCGCGCTGCGTGCTGCACCCAACGACGAGACCCGCTGCCTGGCAGCGGGTCTCGTCGTTGGGTGGGGTGGGTCGGGGTGGCGTCGATGCCGGACCGGCACATTGCGCGCCCTAGGAGGGCTTGCCTGCAGCGTCGGCGATAGCCGGATCCTCGAGCAGATCCTGCAGCGTCCTGATGGCGGTTTCGCTGTCGCTCTCCATCACCCCGTCGAGCCAGATCATCGCCTGTTGCTGGTTGACGAACTCCACGCCTCGCGCCTGGAGGTAGGCCTGAGCCAGCGACACGCGGGCGGACCGATGCCCCTGCCGTGCGGCCTCGACCAGCAGTTTGGCGCCCTTGTGTGGATCGCGCGGCAGCACGTCGCCACTGAGATAGGCTCGGCCAAGGGCCGCTTCGGCGCCGGCATGGCCGCTTTCGGCGGCGGCGGTCAGCAGGCGTTCGCCGCGATTCACGTCCTGGGCGATGCCACCTTGCCCCTCCAGATAGGCCGTACCGAGTGAAGCCTGGGCGGAGGCGTTGCCGTTGTCGACCGCGCGAGACAGCCACTCGACGGCCCGCGTCGGGTCCTGATCGACGCCTTTGCCCTCGAGATAGGCCTGTCCCAGCAGACGCTGGGCATTGTCGTCGCCGCGCTGTGCCGCTCGCTCCAGGTAGCCCACGCCTCTGGCGGGGTCGGCGGCGACACCGGTGCCGTTGAGGTAGGCTTCGCCCAGCGTCACGCCGGCGGAGCCGTGGCCGGCATTGGCGGCCCGAGCCAACAGCCTGACGCCGCGCTGCGGATCGGCCGCTACGCCGTCGCCGCGCAGCAGCAGCTCGCCGAGATCCGCCTCGGCCCCCACGTGGCCGGCGGCGACCGCGCGTTCGAAGTAGCCGGCGGCGCGCGCCTTGTCGACGCCGACGCCCAGTCCGTCGGCATACAGGCGACCGAGGGAGGCGGTGGCACCGGGATGGCCCTCTTCGGCAGCGCGTGACAGCCATTTCCTGGCGCTGGCGTAATCGACTCGCACGCCCCGTCCACCGAGATAGGCCCGGCCCAGGTCCGCCATGGCCGGCACTTGCCCCATCCGCGCCGCACGGATCAGGTCGTCGATATTGCCCTGCTCACCGCTGGCACGATAGGTACGCGCCAGTGCCTGCTGGGCGGAAGGGTGGCCGGCGCGGGCGGCGCGCTGAAGCCAGCGTTCCGCGTGACCGAGGTCGGGCGGAACGCCGACCCCGTCGCGATAGGCCCTGCCGAGTACGACCATCGCGTAGGCATCGCCCTGGTTGGCGGCCTGCTCGAGCAGCTTGACACCTTGCCGGGCGTTGCCGGACAGCTTGCCCTCGAGCATGCCCTGGCCGAGCCGGGTCTTGGCGGTGGTGTCGTCGGGGTCCTGCTCGATGGCCCGGCCCAGCCACTGCCGGGCCTTGGCCGGATTGTGCTGGAGTCCTTTCCCGTCCAGATAGGCGATCCCCAGGGTGCGTGCGGCACCGCTCTGGTTCTGGTCGGCTGCCTCGGTCAGTAGCGAGACGCCGCGCACCGGATCGGCCGGTATGCCCTCTCCTTGGAGATAGGCTTGGCCGAGGCGCGCCGTGGCGTAGGGGTGGCCCAGTTCGTGGGCGCGTTCGAGATAGTCGACGCCCTGTGCCGGTTGGACCTGGACCTTGTCGCCGTCGAGGTAGGCGCTGCCAAGCAGCGCCAGCGCATAGGCGTCGTCCTGCTGCGCCGCCCGTGTCAGCAAGCGAATGCCGTGTTGGGGATCCGTCGCCAGCACATCGCCCGTCAGGTAGGCCTGGCCCAGGGTGCGGGCGGCATCGCGCTGGCCGCGGCCGACGGCCTCCGAAAGCCACTTTTCGGCCAGCTCCGGGTCGGGCTCGACCCGACCCTCGCCGAGGTAGGCTTGCCCCAGCCAGTAGGCGGCATCCCCATTGCCGGACTCCGCGGCACGTCGGAGCATCTCCATCCCGCTGGCGGGATCCCGCTGCGTCACCAGCAGGTGGCCGGCGGCCGCCAGCGCCTGGGGATCGCCGCTGTCGGCGGCCCGGCGCAGCCACTGCCGCTGGCGTGTCGGTTGGGGGAGCAGGCCGTCCTCGGCGTAGAGACGCGACAGCGCCAGCATCGCGCCGACATCGCCGCTCTCGGCACGGGGCGTCATCGCCTGGGCGTAGCGTTCGGCGTAGGCGCGGGCCTGGCCCGGATCGTTGCCGAAAGCGCCGCCGGGGGCGTAGTTCTCGGCCAGCGTCTGGAGGGCGCGGGGCTCGTTCTGCGCCGCGGCCTTCTCCAACTGCCCGCGGGCCCCGTCGATGTCCTTCGGCACCCCCTCGCCGGAGAGCTGCATCTCGGCGAGTTCGATGCGCGCGCCGGGGTTGCCGTCGTGATCCACGGCCTGCTGAAACAGGTTCCACGCCAGCGCCGGGTCGCGCTTGACGCCGTCGCCGGTGCGGTAGAGTCGACCCAGCTTCAACGAGGCATTGTCGAGGCCGCTGAACGCATAGGGAACCGCCCGGCGATAGTATTGGGCGGCGAGGGCGGGATCGCGAGGAACGCCCTCGCCGTCGTCATAGATTCTGGCCAGTTCGTAGCTGGCCTCGGGATGCGTCCGCGCCATTGGCTCGAGCAGTTCGATGGCCTCGAGGCTCTGCCCCCTGGTTTCGAGGCTGCGGATGTACTCCACCCGATTCCAGTCGGTGGAGGGCATCGACTCGATGTAGTGGTGCGCGAACAGCTCACGGTCCTGGGCTGCGATCGGTTGGGTCTGGGCGGGTTGCTGGCTCGCGCAGGCGGTCAGCAGCACCACCGATGCCAGGCCCAGCATGAAGCGGCTGCCGGAGCGGCGCCGCGTCTTGGAAAGGAAAGGCGTGGCGTCGGGCGTCGGTATCGTCATCTGCTTGTCTCCTTCTGGTCCGGCCTTCGTCCCTGAAGCGGGCCAGGAATGGTCATGGGTCGAGTCCGCAGCTCGAATGTGGATGTCGGGGAGCGACGGCGGCGTCAGGTGTCGGGCTCGAAGGCGGCGAGTTCCGTTCTCTCGGGTTCCGGCAGTGCGCGGGGCTGTGCCTGCGGGTCCATGAAATAGAAGGTGACGTAGCCGCCGGCGCTGCGGTTGTCGACGGGCCGCTTCTGGCTGACGTAGTGGGCGACTCGGTCGTCATCGCGATGACTGAGATAGATCTCCATCCAGGCAAGATACTGCTCGTCGTCGAGGAAGTCGTAGTACTGGGCGTGGGTCGCCAGATTCCCCAGCGCCGCCGGATCGTCGAACGTGTCCAGGGCAAACTGGACCGCGTCGTCGAGGGTGTGGCCGCGGTACTCGAAGTCGAACAGGTCGTAGCCCTGGCGATAGGCCACCTGCATGATGTTGACCAGATAGAGCAGGGCGTAATTCTGGTAGTGGCTGGCGCGGCGGCCGCGAGCCATCTCGTGGGGCAGGGCGCCACGGGGCGTCAGGTCGTGGAGCGCCGAGTAGATCGCGCTGATGCCGAACTGGAACAGCTCATCGTCGTTTGTCAGCACGCCGATCATGCTGGCGTAGAGCGCCCGGCGGTAGAAGTGGTTGTTGCAGCAGCTCGGCTCCCCGCCTTGAATGGCGGAGTGCTTGTGGGCCAGCGCGTTGAGCCAGTGATTGATGCGCTCGATCGCCTCCGGGTGCTTGTCCGCGACGACCGGACGCACGATCGAATAGGCCATCGCCGCGGCGAACATCATCGACTCCGTCGAGTACCAGCCCTGGGGCTCGAGACGGTCATAGTAGAAACGGCTCAAGGCGTCGTGAGTCGCCCACTTGTCCAGAAACCGGACCAGGCAGTCGGCGTAGTAGTCGTCGCTGGAGGCCACGTAGGCCCCGGCCAGATTGGAGACGGTGTCCTCGAAGTCGAACAGCGGCTCGGAGGCCAGCTCCCAGGCCTTGGGCTGGGGGTAATAGCCGGGAATCCGGATCACGCTGTCCAGCGTCGGTTTGGAGAGCTCCTGACGACAGCTGGGACCGTGCATCAATTGATCCCGGTTGTACTGCAGCAGGTCGTTATCGGTGCGCTTCAGCAGCGCCATTCGTGCCTGAACGTCGAAATAGGAGGCCTCCGGATCGGTGACCGTGTATTCCGACAGATCCAGCTTCTGACGCTCGGCGTAACTCATCGTCCGACTCGCCTGGCTGGTCTGGCTCGGCTGGGCGGGTTTGTCGTGGGTCGCCTCGGCCGCCTGCGTCGACGGCGGCGGACCGATCGCCGCCAGACCCAGTAGCAGGACGAAGCCGTGGCGCAGACCGAAGCGGCCCGCGGTTGAGATCCGGTTCATGGAAGTCGACTCCCTGTCGAAGGATCGATCACGCCTTGGGGGTCATCAGCGTGAAGTCGGCGAAATCGACGGTCTGGTTCCTTGGCGTGCGCCAATCGCTGCCATGGCCGCCGAAGAAGGTCGAGAACATCAGCCCGTCGATGTGCACGTCATCCGTCGTGCGATAGACGATGCCTTGCTGCTCGAGTGTCGGTTGGCCATCGATCCAGACACGTGCAACACCGTTCCGGCGATCGGGGTCGTTCAGCACGATCTCCTGCTCCACGGTGACCCACTGGCCCGGTGTGAAGTGCCACAGGCCGCGGCCCACCGATTCGCCGTAGTCGGCGTCCTTGTTGACGATGTATTCGTAGAGCTCGCCCTGGCCCTGCTTGCGCCACATGAAGCGCATCGAGAAGCCGTTCTTGCCGGTGACCTCGTCGCCGCCGGTGGGGCCGTCGCCCCCGTAGAGTCCCGGCAGCTTGCCGCCCTTGACGAAAGCGAAGCCGGATGGGAAGCGAACCCGATAGCGCAGACAGGCCCGATCGGCCTGGCGCAGCGCGGGGACAGGCATCACGAAACCGGCCCCGCCCTCTTCGGCATCGCTGGGCGAGGAGGTACCGGCGGGGTAGTGGACCCGCAGGGCGGGTGAATCCAGCCCGCTGTCGGCGCGATCCAGGACCTGCAGGTTCTGCTCGCCCCAGCGACGCTGGCCGCCCAGGCCATCTGCGACCCACGTTTTCGGGTCGGCCTTGGCCCCTGCATCCAGGGTCAGGGTCTGCACCGGTGCGTAACGCGACGAACAGGCACCGACCCGCGGTTTGGCGAGCGCATCGTCGCTGGCCGCCAGGGCGGGCAGCGAGGTCAGCGCCAGCGCGCCGGCGGTCACAATGGCCGCGCTCAACGGGCTCGTCAGGCGGCGTTGGAGGTCTTCGAGTCGGGACAGGATCATGTTCGTCTCCTTGGGCGATGGGTGCCTTGCGATGGGTATCGCGTCGGATCGGTGGCGGTGGCATGACCGATGTGCCATGCGATCAGTTCATCGCGCTCTTCAGGCCCTGGGTCATGCCGTCGGCGGCGCGTCCCCAGAGCGACTGCACGCCCTGGAACATTGCCCGGCCGGCCTGATAGCTCCACTCGGCGGCGGTATCGAGCATCGGTGCCTCGGTGAAGCGCACGTCGACCGGCGTGCCGACCGCACTGGCCGGTAGCGGCGCCTCCGGCACCAGCAGCACGCTGGCCACGTTCTGCTGCTGCCGGACCCAGTCCGGAAAACCGGCGCGAGGTTGGCGCTCGACGTCCAGCGCCACGCTACGCACGCGAGCGGGAATGGGCTCCGACGCGTTGGGCAGGGCGATGTAAGCCTGCTGGTGATTCTCGATATCGCCGATGTCGTCCATGTGCACCAGCGCCTCGACCATGACGTCGTTGTCGTGGGTGCTGACCAGGGTCATGACCCGGTCGCCCTCGTTGACGTAGGTGCCACCGGCGGCGCTCAGCGCCCAGGCGACCTCACAGTCACACGGGCTGTAGATGGTGTTGGCCGAGACCCGCGCCTTGTAGGCGTCGATGCGCGAGCTTTCGTAGTCGCGTGCGGTCTCGAACTGTTCGACACGGGTTCTGGCGATTGCCGGTGACAGGGTTTCGTAGCCCAGCTCGCCGCCCGACGGATTGGACGAGGTGGCGACGCTGACCTTGCTGTTGCCGGCGTTGTCGAGACTCTGCTGCAGGTTTTCGATCAGTCGCTCGTTGTAGTCGAACGAGGCCTGGGAGAGCAGCAGGTCGTTCTGCAGCTCCGCGTTGTTGACGTCGATCAGCGGCTGGTCGCGTTCGACCTTGTCACCGGCCTTGAGATCGAGATCCTTCAACTGGCCCGCGCCGGGGGCGAGGATGTCGGTGCGCGGCGCAGTCACTGCAGCGAAACTGGGCTCGATCAGGAAGACGTTGCGATAGACGGTCGCGGCGACGGCAGCCGTCAGCACGCCGGCGGCGACCAGCAGTGCCAGATAGCGGAACATGGGGACGCGGCGCTTCGGCTTGGTGGCCGGCGTCGCCACGTTGCCCTGTCGTTTGCGGGGCGTCTGGGAATCCTGCGGGTCGACCAGGCCGTCGAGGCTGACGTGGCGTCCGCTCATCTGGGCGCGAATCACCCGACGCAGGATGTCGCGCTGGCGGGGCTCCATCCGCGTGAACTCGAAAGCGATGCACTGTCGGCGACCCTCGCCCATCTCGCGCCGCGGACGCGCCATGGCGGGAAGCGCGAATTCGATGCCGCTGGCGGCCAGCATCAGCGCGACGGGAATCTCGCGGTCGCGCTCGAAATGCATCGAGGTCTCGGCGGAAAAGCCTCCCAGCGAGAGGTCATGACCCTTGACCACATGACCATCGCCCAGACGTACGTGAAAGGGCATGGCGACCCGCACATGGCGGCGTTCGTCGCGGCGCTCGTGGCGCAACTGCTCCGGATCCTGATGGTGATCTGTCATGCATGAGTCTCCTTGTAAATCCCTGGTTTACTGGCGGTTCTGGGCCAGTGCCTTGTTTTCTCCGCGGCGTTCGCCCAGCGACAACGACAGCTCCGTCAAACGGATGTCGTGTCCGCCGATCCGGAGCCGGCAGGGGCGCCGTTCGTTGCACTGCAGCCGGCCGGCGCTGGCGAGCGTGGTATCGCCTGAAGTGATCTGATCGGACAGACCTGGGTCGATCTGCAGGATGCTCGGGTGGTCGGGATCGCCATGACCGTGGATGCCGGTGCCTCGGACCCTGTCCAGTGAAGCGACGGCGGCGTTGAAGCCACTATCGATGCGAAAGTGCCCCGACGGCAGCTGCACGCTGCCATCCTGCGGCACATCGGCGAGCGCCAGTGCCAGCCAGCGGTTGTCGTCGGCGTCGGTCGACGCCGGCCTGGCGCCAACCAGCGCCGCGACCGAGAGACGATCTGCCGGTGCCATGACACCGCCGAAGACGGCCAGTGCGAACACCAGCGCACCGGAGTAGAGGGTGTGGATGAGATGGCCGCCCAGGCGCTGACGGCGCGCGGCGCGTGGATCGTCGGGCTCGCCCGCCGAAATGCCCTGGCGCGACCACCGCTGTCGATTGAAGCGGAAGCTGACGTAGGTCTTGAGAACCGCCCCGCTGAGCTGGTTGTAGTAGAGCATCGGCACCCATAGCGCGCTCCAGCGGCCCCGCTGCCAAGCCAGCACCAGGCTGGTCAGACCACGTGTCATCACGATCCACAGCAGATAGGCGAAGATGAATGAGGGGCGCACGAACAGCGTCAGCAGGATGGCGATGGTCGGGCCGATCAGCGTGGTCCACATCGATAGCCGCTGATCGACCAGGCTCCACCAGGTGAACCACCCCATCCGACTCGGCCCCAGGGCGATGGCCCGGCCGTTGGTGCGCAGCATGTTGCCGAACCAGCGACGCATCAGGTCCTGCGTCGATTTGAAGAACCGCCGGCGATCCGGCAGCTCTTCGAAACCGGTGACATGGACGTCGGGCAGGTAGAGCATCTTCCAGCGATGCTTGAGCAGCCAGAACCAGGTCGACTTGTCGTCGCCGGAGAGAAACTTGAAGTTGCCGAAGCGCCAGTGCTCGACGTGATCGTTCTCGACCAGTTCGATGAACTCCGGCTCGGTGGCGAGGTCGGCACGAAACGCGCTGTAGCGGCCGGTCAGCACCAGCAGTCGTTCGGAGACCGCGGTCGAGCTCATCACCAGATGACGCTGGGCGTAGCGCAGGTCGTACCACTCCTTGGTCATGTCGTTGCCGATGACGACGGCGCTGTTGTTGGTGGTGATCGCCCCCAGGTCTTCCCGGGCCAGGAAGAACGACAGCGAGCGTTCCAGCGTCCCCGGTTCGATGCGGATGTCGCCGTCCATGCTGACCAGCAACGAGCGGGGCGTCGGCATGCAGCGCGAGATGGCTCGCAAGACTTCGGCCATGGCCGAGCGCTTGCCGTCGCCTTTCTGGAACATGTAGCGAACGCTGACATTGGCGGGCCAGCCATGCTCGTCCATGACCTGGTCGATGATGTCGACGTCGCTGCGGTCGGCGATGGCGGCGAACAGCGTGGTCGGCACACCGTAGTCGGCCGCATCCCGGATCAGCGCGTCATAGACGGCGAAAGTCACTTCGGTATCGATCCGAAACGATGTGCACAGGATATAGAGGGCGTCCGGGGTTTCGTTGGCACCGACGGCATCGGCCTCCGCCCGTAGCCGTGGAAACATGCGGCGGTTGTACCAGACCGACCGGATCGCCTGGACGAACCACCACGAGTAGCGCCAGGCGCCGATCAAGCCCACGGCGAAGAGGAAGCTCTTCGACCCGGGATGGAAGACCTCGTCCGGCAGATGCGTTACCAGCAGCAGGACCAGCGTGGCGAGCAGCAGCATGACCGTGGCTTCGGTCGCCACCGATGCCTTGCTGGGTCTGGCTCGGGTGTAGTGGATGTGGCTCATCGGGTTGTCCCTGGAGTCGTTCCTGGGTTGCGTTCCTCGACCCGAGTCCTTGCGTCAGGCGCGCAGACACGAAGTCCCCCTGATCAATGCAGTGGCACCGATCGGGAACGTCATGAGGGTCGAGGGGTCGGCGACGTCAGTCGCCGACGGGGCGGTTATCAGAGTGTGTAGGCGACGCTCGGGCTCGTTCGCTCGGCCGGTGATGCCGCTGCGGTAGCGACGGCGACAGGCTGGGCGATGCGCAGCGAGTCGGCACGACCCACCGCGAAATAGAGCAGGCCGGCGGCGCGCACGCTCTCGGGATCAAACAGGTTGCGTCCGTCGATGATCACCGGGGTGGTGAGCCGCTCCCGCAGGCGGCGGAAGTCGACCGTGCGGAAGGCCTTCCATTCGGTGCAGATCACCAGGGCGTCGGCGCCCTCCAGGGTATCGTCCCGGCGCTTGGTCAGTTCCAGGTCGTCGCGTTGGCCGTAGATACGTCGGCACTCATCCATGGCCTCGGGATCGTGGGCGCGAACCTTGCCGCCGGCGGCCCAGACCGCCTCCATCAGTGTGCGACTCGGGGCTTCGCGCATGTCGTCGGTGTTGGGCTTGAAGGCCAGCCCCCATATGGCGATGGTCTTGCCCCGCAGTTCCCCATCGAGCGCCTGGGAAAGCTTGGCGAACAGGTGGGTCTTCTGGCGGTTGTTCACCGACTCGACCGCGTCGAGCAGTTCGGCCTCGTAGCCGACATCGCTGGCGGTGCGCGCCAATGCCTGCACGTCCTTCGGGAAACACGAGCCGCCATAGCCACAGCCTGGATAAATGAAGCTGTAGCCGATGCGCGGATCGCTGCCGATGCCCCGGCGCACGTTCTCGATGTCCGCACCGAGCCGTTCCGCCAGATTCGAGATCTCGTTCATGAAGCTGATCTTTGTCGCCAGCATGGCGTTGGCAGCGTACTTGGTCAGCTCGGCGCTGCGGATGTCCATGAACATCAGCTTTTCCTGACGCCGGTTGTAGGGCGCGTAGCACTCGCGCATCAGCGGCTCCACGCGGGGTGAGTCGCAGCCGACCACGATGCGTGCACCCTGGGAGAAATCCTCCACGGCCGAGCCCTCCTTGAGAAACTCCGGGTTCGAGCAGACGTCGAAGGGAATATCCACGTCGCGCTGCCGCAGTCGCTGGGCAATGGTCCCCGACACGTGGTCCGCCGTACCGACCGGTACCGTGGACTTGTCGATCACCAGCTTGTACGCCTGCATGTGGGTGGCAATGGTGTCGGCCACGTTGAGTACGTATCTGAGATCGGCGCTACCGTCCTCGTCCGGCGGCGTGCCGACGGCGATGAACTGCAGCGTCCCGAAATTGACCGCCTCGACCGGGTCGGTGGTGAACAGCAGCCGTTGGTCCGCCACGTTCTGCTTGATCAACGCCTCCAGGCCCGGTTCGTAGATCGGTACGACGCCGCTCTTCAGGCCGTTGATCTTGTCCTGATCCACGTCCATGCACATGACTTCATGCCCGGCATCGGCGAGGCAAGTGCCTGTGACCAGGCCGACATAGCCCGTTCCAAAGATGGTGATCCGCATGATCGCTCTCCTTGCTGATATTCGTATCGTGACCAGATTTCGTGATCTGGCCGTCGGCATTCACCGCGCCACCGAGGTGGAGTTGCCGATTCTTGATATCGCTCCGTGGCCCCCGCGCTCCCTTGCCAGGTGTCCGGAAGATGAGGGGGACCGTTTGGCCTTGTGTTCCGTGACATCCGTACTGTCCCATCGGCGATGGGTGTTACAGCCGATGACAAACAGCGTTTCCGAAAGGGTGGGACAACGGTAGGTTCGAAGTGGCGAGGAGGCAATTCAGGAAAATCTCATGTAAAAGGACGTGCGATTTTCGTGTCGCTCCATTGCACAGGGCGTGTCTTTACGCAGACACCACTTGTTGCCGAATGCCAACGGCGGACGCTCGCCGAAAAACGCCCTGAGTATCGAAAAGCTTCTTAGCGTGTATTTCTGAAAACGAAGTTTCTTGGCGTTTCGTTTTGTATTTTTATGTCATTGCGAGATTCGGCGACGTCCTCGAGCGGATTTGAATGACGGTTGTTCGGAAAGAAGAGAGCGAACCGCTCGGAGAATGGCGAGCCATGCGTCGGTAAGGGTTCACAGCGTATATAAAGAGGACTAAAATGGTCCTATATGGAGACTGTCAGGGTCGAGAGGGCATCGAGGCGTGCTGAAGCTATCGAAATTGACGGACTATGCGGCAGTGATCATGGCGCAGATCGCGCGTGACCCCGATCATGCGCATACCGCGTCGGAACTGGCGGCGCGTGTGAAACTGCCCCATCCCACGGTGGGGAAGACCCTCAAGATGCTGTCCAAGGGCGGATTGCTCGAGTCCCGCCGAGGTTCCCACGGCGGCTACGTGTTGTCCCGCTCACCGTCTGACATCACGGCCAGCGACATCATCGCCGCGATCGAGGGGCCGATCGGCATGACCGAATGCAGCCATGCCGACGGCGACTGCGAGTTGCTCGACACCTGTGGCGTCGCCGGCAACTGGCAGCGGGTGTCGCAGGCCATACGCACCCTGCTCGACGGTGTCACCTTGGCGCACCTCGCGCAGTCCAGTCCGCTCAAGCTGCCAGTGCAGCTACCCATTCAAAGCGTGACGCTTCCCTCGGCAGGCGAGGCGTTGCGCGAACATTAAGAAGGCGCGGCAATGGCAGGACCAGCGGTGGTGACGGTTCGTTGCTTCCTGGTCCCGCCCGGGATCGTGCCTTCGTCATAAGGCTCTCGGTGGAGAGGAGAGAAGACCATGGCTAGCGAAGAGATGGAGCAGTTGGTCCGTCGCGAATACAAGCAGGGATTCGTGACCGACATCGAAAGCGATACCGTGCCGCCCGGCCTGGATGAAAGCACGATCGCCTTCATATCCCAGAAAAAGGGCGAGCCGCAGTGGATGCTGGAGTGGCGCCTCGAGGCTTACCATCAGTGGCTCAAGATGACGCCTCCCTCCTGGGCACACCTGGAGTACCCGCCGATCGACTATCAGGCGATCTCCTACTTCAGCGCGCCCAAGAAGCCGGAAGATCGCCCGCAGAGCCTGGACGAGGTGGATCCCAAGCTGCTGGAGACCTACGAAAAGCTGGGGATCCCGCTGCATGAACGGGCGGCGCTGGCGGGGGTCGCGGTCGATGCGGTGTTCGACTCCGTGTCCGTGACCACGACGTTCAAGGAAAAGCTCCACGAAGCGGGCGTGATCTTCTGCTCCATTTCCGAGGCGATTCGCGAGTATCCGGAACTGGTCCGTCAATACCTGGGCACCGTGGTGCCGCAGGCGGACAACTACTTCGCGGCATTGAACTCCGCGGTGTTCACCGACGGCTCCTTCGTCTACGTGCCGGAAGGCGTGAAGTGCCCGATGGAGCTCTCCACCTATTTCCGGATCAATGCCGCCAATACGGGGCAGTTCGAACGGACGTTGATCATCTGCGACAAGCAGGCCCAGGTCTCCTACCTCGAGGGCTGCACCGCGCCGATGCGCGACGAGAACCAGTTGCACGCGGCGGTGGTCGAGCTGGTGGCGCTGGAAGACGCCTACATCAAGTACTCCACCGTTCAGAACTGGTATCCGGGGGACGAGGACGGCAAGGGCGGCATCTACAACTTCGTCACCAAGCGTGGCGACTGCCGCGGCGATCGCTCCCGGATCAGCTGGACCCAGGTCGAGACCGGCTCCGCGATCACCTGGAAATATCCCTCCTGCATGCTGCGCGGCAAGGAGAGCATCGGCGAGTTCTACTCGGTGGCGGTGACCAACGGCCGCCAGCAGGCGGATACCGGCACCAAGATGATCCACATCGGCGAGAACACCCGCTCGACGATCGTCGCCAAGGGGATCGCCGCCGGCCGCAGCGATCAGGCCTATCGCGGGCTGGTCAAGATCGGGCCGCGGGCCAAGGGCGCGCGCAACTACACCCAGTGTGATTCGCTGCTGATCGGCGACCGGTGCGGTGCGCACACCTTCCCCTACCAGGAGATCGGCAACAGCACCGCGACCGTGGAGCATGAGGCGACCACCTCCAAGATTGCCGACGATCAGCTGTTCTACTGTCGCGCCCGTGGGATCGACGAGGAGGATGCCGTCAGCATGATCGTCAACGGCTTCTGCAAGGACGTCTTCCAGGAGTTGCCGATGGAGTTCGCCGTCGAGGCCGAAGCACTGCTCAATGTCACGCTGGAAGGGTCGGTGGGCTGATTCGCGACCCATCGCCCAAGTCATCCAATTTCGGGAGGCTGCGTCGACGGCCTCTCTCGTATCAAGGGTTTCACATGCTCGAAGTCAAAGATCTTCATGTCACGGTCGAGGACAAAGCGATCCTCAAGGGCCTCAACCTGACCATCAACGCCGGCGAGATTCACGCCATCATGGGGCCCAACGGTGCGGGCAAGTCGACGCTGTCGGCCGTGATCGCCGGCAAGGACGGCTATGAAGTGACCCAGGGCACCATTCTCTTCGAGGGCCAGGACGTCCTCGAGATGGAGATCGAGGAACGTGCTCGTGCCGGGTTGCTGCTGGGCTTTCAGTACCCGATCGAGATTCCCGGGGTCAAGAACATCTATCTGCTCAAGGCCGCGCTCAATGCGCAGCGTGCCGCACGGGGCGAGGGCGAGATTCCGGCGCCGGAGTTCATGAAGCTGGTGCGCGAGAAGAGCGCCGAGATGAAGCTGGACCCGAGCTTCCTGCAGCGTGCGGTCAACGAAGGTTTCTCCGGCGGCGAGAAGAAGCGCAACGAAATCCTTCAGATGCTGGTGCTGCAACCGAAACTGGCGATGCTCGATGAAATCGATTCCGGTCTCGACATCGACGCCATGAAGGTCGTGGCCAGCGGGGTCAATTCGCTGCGTAGCGCCGATCGCGCCATCCTGCTGGTGACCCACTACCAGCGCCTGCTCAATCATATCGAGCCGGATCGCGTCCATGTCCTGGTCGATGGCCGCATCGTCAAGAGCGGCGACAAGGAGCTGGCGCTGGAGCTCGAAGCCCGTGGTTACGATTGGGTGCTGGAGGAGTCTGCTGCATGAGTGCACCGGAACGCTTTCTCGAGCGTCTGACCCAGCGTCGTGCGGACGACCCGAGCTGGGTCGCGGCACGTCGTCAGGCCGGCGCTGCGCGATTCGAGGCGATGGGCTTCCCCACGCGGCGTGATGAAGCGTGGAAGTATACGGACGTGCGCCGTATCGCCGAAGGCGACTTCGCGCTGGCGACCGACGCCACATTCGATGGCGCCCACTTCGAGGCGCAGCGTCTGGATATCGATGCCTACCGGCTGGTGCTGGTCGACGGCCTGTTCAGCGCGGAACTCTCCGAGCTCGAGGGTCTGCCCGATGGCGTCCAGGTGGAAGCGCTATCGCAGGCCGTCTCCGCCAATCATGAAGCGGTGGGGGGCGCTCTCGGGCGTCTGGCCGGCGTCGATTTTTCCCCGTTTACCGCATTGAACACCGCCTTTGCCGACGAAGGTGCCATCGTGCGCCTCGCCCCCGGCGTGGTGGTCGACAAGCCGATCTACGTGCTGCTGCTGTCCCGTGCCGGCGGGCAGGCGGTGATGAGCCACCCCCGGGTGCTGATCGAGGCGGGCGCCCGCAGTGAAGCGACGGTCATCGAGCACTACTCGGGTGAACCCGAAGCCGCCAACTTCACCAACGTGGTGACCGAGGTGCTGCTCGATCGCGGAGCCATCATCAATCACTACAAGCTCCAGGAAGCCGCACTGACGGATCTGCACGTGGCCAGCATTCACGTCGACCAGAGTCGCGACAGCCGCTTCAACTCGTACAACCTCAACCTCGGCGGGGCGCTGGTACGCACCGACCTGGTGACCGATCTCAATGGCGAGGGTGCCGAAGCCGCCTACAATGGGCTGTTCTTCGTCCAGGGACGCCAGCACGTCGACAATCACACCCTGGTCAATCACAACTCGCCGCGGACATTCTCCAACGAGAACTACAAGGGCGTTCTCGATGACCGGGCCCATGGCGTGTTCAACGGCAAGGTTTTCGTCAAGCAGGACGCGCAGCAGATCGAGGCGTACCAGAACAACGCCAACCTGCTGCTGTCCGACCGCGCCGAGATCGACACCAAGCCGGAACTGGTCATCTACGCCGACGACGTCAAGTGTTCCCACGGCGCCACGACCGGTCAGCTCGACGAGGAGGCCGTCTATGCCCTGCGCAGTCGCGGTATCGACGAACCGATGGCGCGGGCGCTGCTGACCCTTGCCTTCGTGGGCGAGGTGATGGACAAGGTGCGGCTCAACGTCATCGCCGAGCGCGTCGAGCGGGCCGTTGCCGGCCGCTTGCCGGAGCGCTTCAATCTGGCGGATCTGGTCGAAACCGCCGAGGCGATTCAGGAGGCGTGACATGACGTCGATCACCGATCTGACGCTGGATCTGGCGGCGGTACGCCGGGACTTTCCGATTCTCGAGCGGGAGGTCCACGGCAAGCCCCTGATCTATCTCGACAACGCCGCGACCAGCCAGACGCCGGTGGCGGTCATCGACAGTCTTGGCGACTATTACCGTCGCTACAATGCCAATATCCACCGCGGCCTGCACACCCTGGCCGACGAGGCGACCGCCGCCTTCGAAGGCGTGCGCGCGACGGTACAGCGGCACCTCAACGCCTTCGAGCCGCGCGAGATCGTCTTCACCCGCGGGACCACCGAAGCGATCAATCTGGTGGCCAACAGCTGGGGGCGGGCCAATCTGCGTGCCGGCGACGAGGTCGTGGTGTCGCTGATGGAGCACCACTCCAATATCGTGCCCTGGCAACTGCTCGAGCGCGAGTTGGGTATCGTGATCAGGGTCATCCCGGTCGATGCACGAGGCGTGCTCGATCAGGAGGCCTATCGCGAGCTGCTGGGCGAGCGGACCAGGCTGGTCTGCGTCAACCATGTCTCCAACGCGCTGGGCACGATCAACCCCATCGCCGAGATGGCGCGTGACGCCCACGCCCACGGTGCCCTGATTCTGGTCGATGGCGCCCAGGCGGTGCCGCATCAGGCCGTCGACGTGCAGGCCCTGGATGCCGACTTCTACGCTTTCTCGGGACACAAGGTGTACGGGCCCATGGGGGCCGGCGCGCTCTATGGCAAGGCGTCCATTCTCGAGTCCATGCCTCCCTGGCAGGGTGGCGGGGAGATGATTTCGCGCGTCTCCTTCGAGCGCGGTACCGAGTTCGCCGCCGTCCCGCATCGCTTCGAGGCCGGTACGCCGTCGGTGGCCGACGTGATCGCCATGGGCGCGGCCCTCGACTGGGTCAGCGCGCTCGGTATCGAACGTCTGGCGGCCTGGGAACAGTGGCTGCTGGATCACGCCACCCAGAAGCTCGAACGGATCGACGGCTTGACAATCATCGGCACCGCGCCGCGAAAAGCGGGCGTGATCTCGTTCGTGGTCGATGGCGCGCATGCGCAGGACATCGGGCTGTTGATCGACCAATTGGGCGTGGCGATTCGCACCGGGCACCATTGTGCCCAGCCGGTGTTGAATCATTTCGGTGTCGAGGCGACCTGTCGGGCCTCTCTGGCGGTCTACAACACGCCGGAAGAGGTCGATGCCTTCGTCGAGGCGTTGCAGCGCGTGCTGGGTATGCTGCGGTGAGCCGGCTCTGGCTCCCGGCCTGTTCGGGCCGGCAATTCTGTCAGGAGTGACGATGGATCCCCTAAGCCAGGTCTACAAGGGCCAGGAGATGCCGCTGCAGCGTGATGTCGATGCCATCTCGATTCCGTTCGGCAAGACGGTCACGCTGGTCGAGGACAGCTCGGTCGTGGTGATGCAAGCCAAGGGCAGCTCGGTCAGCGTCAGCCACGAAGGGCGTCTCTATCTGATCGAAGGGCATGACCTCGATGCGCTGGGTCTCGAGGCGCTCGAGCGTCCCACGCTGGACCCGGGCGCCAGCGAAGAGGAGATGGAAGCTTTCGTCTGGGCGCAACTGCGGACCTGTTTCGATCCGGAGATACCGGTCAACATCGTCGATCTGGGGCTGGTCTACGGCTGTCGCATCGAACGCCTGCTCACCGGCGAGTGCATGGTGACCATCCGCATGACGCTGACCGCGCCGGGTTGCGGGATGGGCGATGTCATCGCCGAAGACGCCCGCCGCAAGATTCTGGGTGCGCCGCAGTTCTCCAAGGTCCACGTGGAAATCGTTTTCGATCCCCCCTGGAGCCGTGAGATGATGAGTGAAGAGGCGCGTCTTGAACTGGGAATGTTCTAGGGACTTTACAGACGGAGCCTGACGAACGTTCCCGGCTTGCACAGCCGGTTTCTGGCAGAGCAACGAACGCGATATGCTGATCGACATCTCAACGCGCCACCGGATTTCCGAGAGGGGCCTTCAGTGGCCACTTCCCGTCCACCGACCTTGCTCTTCCCCATGTTCTGGCTGCTGAAGGGCCTGCTCAAGGCGCTGCTGGCCAGCCTGTCGTTGCTGGCCGTCAGTATCGTGGTGATCAATCTCTGGATACTGCAGAAAACCCACGCCCGCATCGAGCATGAGGTGCCGCTGTGCGCGGTGCAGCCCGTCGGCCTGGTCTTCGGTACCGCGCAGTGGCTACGCCAGGGTGGTTCCAACCCCTACTATCAGGCCAGAGTGGAGACCTCGGCGGAGCTACTGCGGCTGCACCGCGTCCAGCACCTGCTTCTCTCCGGCGACAATCGCACGCGCTACTACAACGAACCGATCAGCATGTGGCGCTCCCTGCGGCACCGTAACGTCGACGATGCCAACATGACCCTCGACTATGCCGGCTTCAGCACGTTCGACAGCGTCGTTCGGGCCAAGGAGGTCTTCGGCGCCGACCGGTTGATGCTGATTTCACAGGATTGGCATCTACCACGCGCGCTTTTCATCGCCGACGCGCTGGGCATCGAGTCCACCGGATGCGCCGTGCCCGACGACGGCATCAAGGGGGAGTGGCGGCTGCGCCTGAGAGAGTGGCTGGCGCGTGCGGCGACGTTCGGGGATCTCTATCTGTGGGGGCGCGAACCGTACTTCCTCGGGCCCTTCGAGCCGATCCGGCTGTCGTCATGAATGCGGCGGGGCCGCCGTTCACCCGCGCCTAGCGCTGGCGCTGCTGAAGCTTGTTGATTTCCCGGATCAGCGCGCGGCAATTTTTCCAGCAGCGTTCCAGCGTCGGTTCGAGGGCTTCCGGCAGGGGGTGGGTGAAGGCCGTGCCCAGCGCCTGCATCAGAACGCGCTCCTGCTCGAGCAGTTCCCCCAGCAGCACGGCGCTGTCGTTGCCGACGAAGCTCTTGATGCGACTCCAGAGCCAGAGGTAATCGTCGCGCTCGACGTCGGCGTCCCGTGGCAGGATGTCGAGATGCTCGCGCACCAGTTGCTGTAGCTCGCGCATGGCAGCCCCACGTTCCTCGTAATGGGGTTTCAGGGCATTACGCAGCGCCGGGCGCAGGCGATCGAGATTGTCCTGAAAATAGTCGAGACTATCGGCCAGCGCTTCGAGCACGCTGTCCATCGCCACTTGGCGATTGTCGAGAAACATGTGCGGCCACCTCCTGAGGTGACACAAATTGTGCGGCCGGAAACACTGTTTTGCTACCCCTGGGGGCAGAAAAATTTAGCATTTCCGGCTATTTGTCGGATTTCTTCTCATTCAGCCCTTGGGCTTCGGCGGCGCCTTGCGCGGCGTGCTGGCATTTTTCTCCAGATGCTCGACGATCAGCCCCGCGATATCCTTGCCGGTCGCCGTCTCGATACCCTGCAAGCCGGGAGAGGAGTTCACCTCCATGATCACCGGGCCGTGGTTGGAGCGCAGCAGGTCGACACCCGCCACGGCCAGCCCCATGGCCTTGGCGGCCCGAATGGCGGTGGAGCGTTCCTCCGGAGTGATCCGAATGACGCTGGCAGTGCCGCCACGATGCAGGTTGGAGCGAAACTCGCCATCGGCGGCCTGGCGCTTCATCGACGCCACGACTTTTTCGCCGATGACGAAGCAGCGGATATCGGCGCCCTTGGCCTCCTTGATGTACTCCTGCACCATGATGTTCGCCTTCATCCCCATGAAGGCCTGGATGACCGATTCCGCGGCCTGATTGGTTTCCGCCAGGACCACGCCGATCCCCTGAGTTCCCTCCAGCAGCTTGATCACCAGCGGGGCGCCCTTGGCCATGGTGATCAGGTCGGGAATGTCGTCGGGTGAGTGGGCGAATCCGGTCACCGGGAGCCCCAGTCCCTTGCGCGACAGCAGCTGCAGCGAGCGCAGCTTGTCGCGGGAGCGTGTGATGGAGACCGAGTCGTTGAGGACGTAGGTACTCATCATCTCGAACTGGCGCAGTACGGCGCAGCCGTAGAAGGTCACCGACGCGCCGATGCGCGGCACGATGGCGTCGAAGGATTCGAGTTCCGCCCCCTTGTAGTGAATCGAGGGGCGATGCGACGCGATGTTCATGTAGCAGCGCAGCGTGTCGACGACTCTGACACTGTGGCCACGCTGCTCGGCGGCCTCGATCAGGCGGCGCGTCGAGTAGAGGTTGCGATTGCGTGACAAGATGCCGATATGCATGCGCGAAAGGCTCCGGGGCGTGGGTTGTGATGGCGGCAGCGAGAGAGACGTCAGGGCTCACCGTGAAGGAACGCGGCGCCCGGAGCAACCAGAAGCCGGCGCATGGCGCGTCTTCCGAGCAGCATGGGGTGACGCATGTTGCTGCGATCGGTCAGGGTCAGTTCGATGGGGAAGTCCAGGCTACCCAGGACGAGGCGGGTGCGGATGACGTAGCGCCACTCTTGCTGGCCGTTGGAGCTTCTGACTCTCCGTCGGTCGTGCAGCGGCAGCTGGCATTCGTGGTGCGCGATGGGTTGCCCGCTCGACCGGGTGATGAATCGGACCCAGGGATGTCCATTCTCCTCGTAGGGCTCGATCTGCTCGGCATGCAACGCCGAGGTGCGGGCGCCGGTGTCCGCCTTGCAGCAGAGTGTCATCTGCAGGTCGGGAAGCGTGACCATCTCGCGGCGGCCGATGATCGCCTGGGCCTGATAGGGCATTGCTTTCATGAAATCATGCGTTCCATTGTCTGACGAACCGGCCTAGGGAGGAGTCCATCGGCGCCTGACGTAGCATCATCAATATGGGCAGCCGCAGGCGAGGGATCAATGCCAAATCACGCACGACGGGACGAAAGTCGGCCTCCGGGCTCTCCGCCAGACGCTCCAGAAACCGTTCCAGGCGGGCTTCGTGCTCGAGATGGTGCCAGCCGCGGGCGGCAATCGCGGCGAGGCAGTCGGCGGCCATCAGGGCGTCGTCGTCGAGGATGCGATCCAGCCAGCCGCCGACTCTGGCATCCTCGCTGCCCAGCAGGGCTCTCAACAGGGCGCAGAAGGCTTCGATGTCCCGCCTCTCGCGAGCGCTCTCGAGCATGCTCCACAGCGTGGGCAGCAACTCGTCCGGGGTGTCGCCATGTTCCAGCAGGTAGCACAGCGCTAGAATCACCTCCCGCGGCATGGTGTCGAATCTCTCGACCAGCGCGCTGGTTACCGCCGGGTCCTCGGCGACGACCTGGTCGGCCAGCCCCTGGAGACCCAGCATCTGCCAGTCGAGCGACTCGTCGCCGACGAGATAGCGGCGTGTCATGTCGGAGAAGGCCGAGGGAGGTTGCCCGAAATGACGAGACAGGCGAGCATGCAGCAGCGCCCTCTGGTGTAGCTCCGGTTCGAAGGCCAGCGGGTTGTCCTGCATCAGGTTGTCTGGCGCCGGCTCGCCGTTGGCAGACGCCGCTCGTGCGCTCAGGGTCTGCAGCAGGCGATCGAGGAACTCGTCGCGCGGGGCGGGCACCAGTTGGCCCTGCTCGTCCAAGGGGAGAGCGAGGAACCAGATCGCCGGATCCGTCTCGAGTTCGGGCCAGCGCAACGCACAAGCTACCTGGGCACGGCCGTTCCAGGGTAGCGGCCAGGGCGCCTGCTCCCGTTCGAATGCGGCGAATGAGGCCTGCGGCATGGGGTTGACGCGACGGCCCAGGGTCGATAACACGACCTCCGCGCCGCTGCCCGAGAAGAAATCGCTGAGCGTTTGCATGATAAAGGTCGCCGTCTCCATCGAGGCGCGCACTGTAACTTGCCGCGATGGCGCTGGATAGGTCCTGGCCAAAAATTGATCAGCCGGCTCAGAGACATGTATTACGCCACGTCGGGGTAGGTGTCCCAAGTTTATCCACAGGCTCCTTCAGGTTTTTTGTGAGCAACCGGAAAAGTTTCCACACCCACCATGACAGGAGGAAGAATGACCTCGCACGACAGATTGGCTCACGCCTTGCGTGAATTGGAAGCGACGTTGATGGAGGTCGGCCTGTGGGAGGCATCGCGACCGCAACCGTCGGCGTTCGAGAGCCAGCAGCCATTTTGTGTCGATACCATGTCGATGCCGCAATGGCTGCGTTATGTCTTCATCGCTCGTCTCCAGGCTCTGGTCGATGCCCGTGCCACCCTGCCCGCGACCTGCGCCGTGGCGCCGGCAATGGAGGTCTGGCTCAAGGACGAGCCCGCGGCGAGAAGAGATCCGGTGGTCCGTGAACTTGCCGCTGTCGATCGTATCGTCACCCTGGCGTGACCGGTCACGGTCGAGTGCCGTTCGCCGAATCCGAAGCACAAAAAACCGGGCCCGAGGGCCCGGTTTTCGATACCAACCGCCGTTCGCTTAGAAGCGGGCGGTGACACCGGCACCGACGGTGACCGGGTCGAGGTCGATGTCGCGACCGCCACTGATGTCGGCGCTGACATCGGTGTACTGGGCGAAGGCGTTGAAGCCGAAGTTGTCGGTCACGTTCAGATCGACACCCAGCTGGCCTGCTGCGCCCCAGGAGTCGTCGACGCTACCGACACCGCTCTCGTCGGAGAACGTGGTGTAGTTGACACCGACGCCGGCGTAAGGCTGAACGCGGGAATCGAGACCACCCAGCGGATAGTACTGCGCCATCAGGTTGATCGGAACCTGCTTGAAGGTGCCGCCTTCGGCGTGGACCTTGGTCTCGGTCATGGAGTTCAGCTCGACGCCGATCTTGTCGTGAACCATGTAACCCAGGCCCAGATAGGCGCCTTTGTCATTGTCATCGGTATAACCGGTGTCAACGTCGGTCTTGGCAACGCCCAGGCGGCCGTAGAAGTCGCCAGCGCCGTAGGCGAATGCGGCTTGAGTTCCGAATGCGCAAGCGCCGGCAACTACCATTGCGGAAAACAGTTTGGTCTTGGTCATGATAAGTACTCCCTTTCTTTCATCATGAAGCCGTGTTACCGGCCTTCACATTCTATGAGACAACGTCGCTATGATAGGAAACGGTGTTTTTTATGTCCAGTAAAATTTTGAAACAGCGTTTTTTTACATTCCGGTAGCGTATACGCCTGGCTGTGCGCAGTCGCCTTTCTACCGCTAGGATTACCCTAGTCGCTGATGGATGACGTCGCCAATCCAGATAAGCCGACGACACCGACCGAGGAGAGGAGCTTCCGTGGAGAGACACCGAAAGGATTGGATGTTGTCGATCGTGGTGCCGGTCATGAACGAGGAGGATGCGATCGACCGGTTCCTGCAGGCGGTGGACCGTGAGCTCGGTGACAGGCTGCCGGCGCTGGAGATACTGTTCGTCGACGACGGTTCTACCGATGGAACGCTGGAGAGACTCCGCAGGAGCGCCTCCAGCGACCCTCGGGTTCGGGTGCTGTCCTTGACGCGAAATTTCGGCAAGGAAGCCGCCATGACCGCCGGCCTCGATCACGCGCGGGGAGATGCCGTCGTACCCATGGATGTCGATCTGCAGGATCCCCCGGCGGTGATTCTGGAATTCGTCCGTCTGTGGCAGGAGGAGGGCTACGACATGATTTACGGCATTCGTGGCTCCCGAGACGAGGATACGCAGGCCAAGCGCGCCTACGCCGGCCTTTTCTATCGCTTTTTCAACCGCCTGGCCGAAACGCACATTCCCAGCAACGCGGGGGATTTCCGGCTGATGGACCGTCGCGTGGTGGAGGCCATCAAGCGATTGCCCGAGCGCAACCGGTTCATGAAGGGCCTGTTCAGCTGGCCGGGGTATCGCTCCATCGGTGTCTCCTACGATCGGCCGGCTCGGGAGAGCGGGGAGAGCAAGTTCAACTTCTGGAAGTTGTGGAATTTCGCCATAGACGGTTTCGTCAGCTTTTCTACCTGGCCACTGCGTATCTGGATGTACTTCGGCGCGGTCATCGCAGGGCTCGCCTTCGTCTATATCCTGCTTCTCGTCGGACGGGTGATCGTGGTGGGCAATGACCTGCCGGGTTATGCCTCCCTGATGACTGCGATCCTGTTCTTTGGCGGCATGCAGCTGCTGTCGGTCGGTATCCTGGGCGAGTACGTCGGGCGTCTTTTCATCGAGACCAAGCAGCGACCGCTTTATCTGGTCGCCGAGGACAGCCTGGTCGCCGAACAGAGCCCGACCGGCAGGGAAGGCCGGGTCGACGACATGTCCGACGCCTCGTGAAGCGTCGACTCAAGCGCGAGGCGAAGACCGCCGCTCGGTTCGGGCTGGTGGGGGGTGTCGCGACGGCGGCGCATCTGTCGGTCGCGGCCGTTCTCAGCGCCCTGTGGCCGGCGCTGTCGGAGTTCCTGGTCAACCTGTGCGGCTTTCTGGTCGCCTTCCAGATCTCGCTGATCGGTCACCGACGCTTGACGTTTCGGCGTCGGGGAAAGGCCAGGCGCTTCTTCGCGCTGGCGCTTTCGGGATTCGTCCTCAATAACGGCGTCCTGGCCGTGCTGTTGGCTTCGACCCGAATTTCGGGGTTCTGGGCCATCGGCATCGCGACGCTCACCGTGCCGGTGATTACCTACATCGGCTCGAGACTGTGGGCCTTTCGCGAGCATCCCCGCTGAGCCCCGGTGCCCGCGCGGTGGCAGGCACGAAAAAGGGCTCCCGCAGGAGCCCTCGATCTTGTCGGTCGAGCTGCGCTCAGCGTGTGATCTGACGATACTCGCCGGCGTCGTTGGTCATGCGGCTCACCACCACGATGGCGATGAAGGAGGCGATGAAGCCGGGAATGATCTCGTAGACGCCGGGGCCGCCCAGGAACGAGTTGCTGAAGCCCAGCGCGATCCACACGATCACCGTCAGCGCACCCACCACCATGCCGGCGATGGCGCCGGCGCCGTTGGTCCGCGACCACATCAGCGACAGCAGGATCAGCGGGCCGAAGGCGGCGCCGAAGCCGGCCCAGGCGTTGCTGACCAGACCCAGTACCTGGGAGTCGGGATTGGAGGCGATGATCGCTGCTACCAGGCCGACCGCGACCACGCTCAGACGACCAATGGTGACGGTCTCCTTCTCGCTCGCTTCCTTGCGCAGGAACAGGCGGTAGAAGTCCTCGGTGAGCGATGAGGAGGCCACCAGCAGCTGGCTGGAGATGGTGCTCATGATCGCCGCCAGCAGCGCCGCGTAGAGGAACCCGGTGATCAGCGGATGGAACAGCAGGTTGGAGAGGATGATGAAGATCGTCTCCGGGTCCTGCACCTCGAGACCGTTGCGGATCGCATAGGCGCGGCCGAAGATGCCGACCGAGATCGCGCCGACCAGCGAGATGAACATCCAAGTCATGCCGATGTTACGTGCCGTGGGCACGTCCTTGACCGAGCGAATCGCCATGAAGCGCACGATGATGTGGGGCTGGCCGAAATAGCCCAGGCCCCAGGTGACCGCGGAGAGCCAGCCGACGATGGTCAGACCGTCGGTCCAGGAGAGCAGGGTGGGGTCTACCTGATTGAGCGTCTGCTGGGCCTGGCTGAAGCCGCCGCCGCCCTCGCCGAAGAGCACCACCGCGGGCATGATCACCAGCGCCAGCATCATGATGCAGCCCTGTACGAAGTCGGTCATACTCACCGCCAGGAAGCCGCCGACCACGGTATAGACCAGCACCACTCCGAGGGTGAGGATCACGCCGGTGGCGTAGTCGCTGAGCCCGCCGATATCGATGACGCCGGAGAAGGCGCTCTCGAACAGCTTGCCGCCGGCCACCAGGCCCGAGGCGGTGTAGACCGAGAAGAACACCACGATGACGATGGCCGAGACCGTGCGCAGCGACAGCGCGCGGGTCGGGAAGCGATTGGCCAGGAACGCCGGAATGGTGATGGCGTTACCGTAGTGTACGGTCTGCTCGCGCAGCCGTGGCGCGACCAGCAGCCAGTTGAAGAAGGCACCGACGAACAGGCCGATCCCGATCCAGGCCGAGCCCAGGCCGGAGACGAACATCGCCCCGGGCAGTCCCAGCAGCAACCAGCCGCTCATGTCCGAAGCGCCGGCCGACAGGGCCGCGACCTGGGGACTGAGCGTTCTTCCGCCCAGCATGTAATCCTCGGAAGTGGCGGTGGAAGTGCGCATGGCGTAGAGGCCGATGGCGATCATGAGCACGAAGTAGGCGATGAGGCTTATCCAGACACCGATAGCCATAGGGACGTCTCCTTTCTCTTAATTATTAGAGAGTTGTTAGTTGGTTGTTAGGTGGTTGTCAGATAGTCACCTGATCCGCCGCGCTGCCGACCGGCCTTGGACACGCCGGCAGGCCGGAGCACGGGTGGGGCGCATCGCGACTGGCGAGCGCGCGCGTTGTCCCCCTGTTGGTGTTGTTTGCGATCATGCAGAGCTCCCTTCGGCTTGTCGTTGTTGTCGACGAGTGGAAGTCACTCGTCTCCCATCGCGAGCAGCGAAGCATTCCCCCCCAGCGCAGCCGTGTTGATGGTGCGCGTCTTCTCCGTGGCGAAGCGCAACAGATAGTGCGGTCCACCTGCCTTCGGGCCGGTGCCGGAGAAACCCTGCCCGCCGAATGGCTGCACGCCGACGACAGCGCCGATGATGTCGCGATTGACGTAGACGTTGCCGACGCGGATGCGACTGGCGACATGGTTGGTGAAGTTCTCGTTGCGGCTGTGGACGCCGAACGTCAGGCCGTAGCCCTTGGCATTGATGGCGTCGATGACCTCCTCGAGCTGGTCGGCACGATAACGGGCGATGTGCAGCAGGGGGCCGAACTGCTCGGCTTGCATCGATTCGATGCCGTCGATGGCGAAGGCCATGGGGGCGACGAAGGTGCCGTTGTCGGTCTGTGCCGGGTCGAGCCTGGCCTCGGCCAGCAGGCGCCCCTCGGCCTGCATCTTCTCGACATGCGCGAGCAGGCCCTTGCGGGCGTCCTCGTCGATGACCGGGCCGACGTCGGTGCCGAGATCCCGGGGGTCGCCAATCCGCAGTTCCTCCATGGCGCCGCGCAGGATCTCGATGACCCGGTCGGCGATGTCTTCCTGCAGATAGAGGACGCGAAGGGCGGAGCAGCGCTGGCCGGCGCTCTGGAAAGCCGAGTGGACGACATCCGCGACGACCTGCTCGGGCAGGGCGGTGGAGTCGACGATCATCGCATTCATGCCACCGGTCTCGGCGATCAGCGTGGGCAGCGCGGCGTTTTCCCTGGCCGCCAGTGCCCGGTTGATGATCTGCGCGGTATCGGTGGAGCCGGTGAAGACCACGCCGGTAATCCGCGGGTCGCTGCTCAGCACGCTGCCCACGGTGGGGCCATCGCCGGGCAGGAGCTGCACCACGTCCCGGGGCATCCCGGCTTCGTACAGCAGTTCGATCACGCGGTTGGCGACCAGCGAGGTCTGCTCGGCGGGTTTGGCCAGCACGCTGTTGCCGGCCACGGCGGCGGCCACCAGTTGACCGGTGAAAATGGCGACGGGGAAGTTCCACGGGCTGATCGCGGCGAACACGCCCTTGCCGCTCATCATCAGTTCGTTGGACTCTCCGGTCGGCCCCGGCAGCACGGTCGGTTCGGCGAACAGCTCGCGGGCGCGGGCGGCATAGTAGCGACAGAAATCCACCGCCTCGCGAATCTCGTCGACCCCATCGGTCAGCAGCTTGCCGCCCTCGCGTGAGCAGAGCGTCATCAACTCCGCCAGATGGGTCTCCATCAGGTCCGCGTGACGCTCGAGAATGGCCGCGCGCTCGTCGACCGGCGTCTCGCTCCAGCGGGGAAAGGCTTGCCAGGCGATGTCGACGGCCTGTTGGGCCTGCTCGCGTGTCGCCCACTGCACGCTGCCAACCGCCTGGCGGCGGTCGTAGGGGCTGGTGACTCGCTGACGCTGGCTCTCGTCGTCGGCGATGTCGACGCCCAGCAGCGGCTTGGCGTGATATTCCCGATCCATGAACTCCGCCATGCGATCGACGAGCGGCTGGTATTCACTGTTGATGTTCAAGTTGACGCCTTTGGAGTTCTTGCGTGCCGGACCGTAGATGTCCCTCGGCAACGGAATCTTGGTGTTGGCGAAGGTCGGATAGGGCTTGAGCGTTGCCACCGGATGGACACAGAGCGACTCCACCGGGACCCGGGGGTCGACCAGTTGATGGACGAACGACGAGTTGGCGCCATTCTCCAGCAGGCGACGCACCAGATAGGGCAGCAGGTCCTTGTGGGCGCCGACGGGGGCGTAGATGCGGCAGTAGGTGCCCTGTGGCGCTCGCGTCAGTGCGGCGTCATAGAGGGCTTCGCCCATGCCATGCAGACGCTGGAATTCGAACGCGCGCCCAGCATCGTTGGCCAGCTCGAGGATGGTGGTGATGGTGTGGGCGTTGTGGGTCGCGAACTGGGGGAAGATGCGGCCGCGGGTGTTCTCGGACAGCAGAAACCGGGCGCAGGCGAGATAGGCGACATCGGTACAGGCCTTGCGGGTGTAGACCGGATAGCCATCGACCCCGAGCTTCTGCGACTCCTTGATCTCGGTATCCCAGTACGCGCCCTTGACCAGGCGCAGGGGAATTTCGTCACCCTGCTGGTCCGCCAGGCGATTGATGTAGTGCAGTACCGGCAGGGCGCGCTTGGCGTAAGCCTGGACCACCAGGCCGAAGTGGCCCCAACCGCGGCAGACATCGCTTTCGAAGACGGCGCGGAAGACCTCCAGCGAGAGTTCGAGACGGTCCACTTCCTCGGCGTCGACGGTCAGCGCCACATGACGCTCCCGAGCCATCTCGACCAGCTGCTTGACGGTGCCTACCAGTTCGTCGAGAACCTGGGTGCGGCGGCCGAACTCGTAGCGCGGATGCAGTGCGGAGAGCTTGATCGAGACGGACGGGGCCGGCGTGCTGGCGTCCAGCTTGAGGCTGGTCTCGCCCACCTGGCGGATCGCCGAGGCGTAGTCGTCGAAATAGCGCTTGGCATCCTGGCGGGTACGGGCCGCCTCGCCCAGCATATCGTAAGAGTAGGTGTAGCCCTTGTTGAACAGCGGCCTGGAACGCTTGAGCGCCTCGTCGATCGTGCGACCCAGTACGAACTGTTGTCCCATGATCTTCATCGCCTGGTACATCGCACTGCGAATGACCGGCTCGCCCATGCGATTGACCATGCGGTTGATGAAGTTGGCCGGCTTGCCTTCCCGTGGCTTGTCCATCTGGATGACGTTGCCCGTCATCAGCAGGCCCCAGGTCGAGGCGTTGACGAACCAGGACTCGCTCTGCCCCAGGTAACGTTTCCAGTCGGCGACGCCCAGCTTGTCTTCGATCAGCGCATCGGCGGTGGCCTTGTCGGGGATACGCAGCAGCGCCTCGGCCAAGCACATCAGCAGCACGCCTTCCTGGGTGTCGAGACTGTACTGCTGGAGCAGCTCGTCGATGGAGTCGACGGCCGTGTCCATGGTGCGAACATCACGAACCAGTTGCGCCGTCTTGTCACCGATGCGGGCGAAATCCGCCTCGTCGGCGTCCAGCATGGCGCACAGCTCGCCCAGGTAGGCTTCCTCGTCAACGATATAGTGGTCGCTGATCCTGGCGAACAGCGCCTCCAGCGAGGTCTGCCAGGTGGCGGCGTCCAGCATTTGGTCGGCTTTTAGCATTGTTGAACCCCATGATAATCAGCGTTGGCGATGGTGGCCGCTCGCCGGAAGCGTGCGGTGAACTGCGCCAATGGAAAAGGAGTGGTGGCTGACTCTATCGTGAAACAGGGCGACGGTACTTGCCAATTATCCGGGGGTATTTGCGAAAAAGGCCGGGTCATCGCGCTAGCGAGAGGGGCGTCGCAACTGCATGGGCGGATGGCCATAGCGACGGCGAAAGGCGTTGCTCAGGGCGCTTTGATTGGCAAATCCGGTGCGTTCCGCAATATCGGCGAGCGGCATGTCGGTCAACATGGTCAGTTCACGGGCCCGGTTCAATCGCAGCCGCATCACGAACTGATAGGGTGTGATGCCGGTCTGTTCGCGAAAGCGCTCGGCGAAGTGCGCTTCGCTCAGACAGGCGAGACGGGCCAGGTCGGATACGCTCAGGCGCTGGTCCAGCCGCTCGAGGACGAACTGCTCGAGTCGCTGGACGTCGAGCGATCGACCGCTTCGCCTCGCCAATGGGGGCGAAGCCAGGGTCGCGCCGAGGCGGGCACGCAGTGAACTGAGCAGGGTGGTGACCAGCAGATCCCCTGGCGCGTGACTGGCTTGGCTCATTTCGTGGATCAGGAACTGCAGATAGTGCTGGAGCGATTCATCGAGAGAAAAGTAGCCGGGACGGTCGAACAGGGCCCTCGATGGCCGGTTCATGCCGGTCAGGGGGGAGGCGTCGTCCGGCAGGTCGATGATCAGCTGACGGTTGTCCCCGATTCCCTCGTAGTAATGTTCGATATTGGCGGGGACCAGGCAACCGGAAAGCGGTGCCACGACCCCTCCCTGGCCGGCGATCTCGAACTCCGCGTAACCGGACAGCCCGATCACGATCTGGTGATAGTCGTGGTGGTGGTGGTGGATGGCGTTGTCGAGCGGCGCCAGCCGGATGATATCGGTCATGGTGTTCGCCGCGGCATGGCTGGCTCAGGCATGATACTCGCTCCCTTGGAGCGCCTGGTGGGCAGCCAGGTGATCGCGCAATGCCGCCAGTTCTTCCCGACCACTGCGGGAAAAGAGCGACCCGCCCTGGGCGGCCTGCCAGGGGCGCCCGTGAGTTTCCATCAGGTGTTGGCTGCGGCGGCGCAGATTCTCCAGGTAGGCATCGTGTCGGATCGGGTAGCCGATCAAGGTGTGCCAGCGCGCTTCGCTGGCGCGGTTGTCCAGTACCGCGTCGAAAAGGTCGAGAAGATCCTGCGCCTGTGTTCGATAACGTGGAGTGCGCGATAGCATCAGCGCAGCCACGGTGGCCAGGCTGATCAGCAGGCAGATGAGGAAGACCACGAAGAAAAGTGGCATGCAGATGCTCCGGATGCGCGGCAACCGGCATAGTTTAACACGCTGGCCGCGGCGGCCCCCATAGGTCTGCCGAAGCGGTTCTCGGCAACTCGTGCCCACCTGGTGCCTGTGCTACGGGTGCCGGCGATGGGGCGAGCCCGGGAAAACGGAGCCGATTCTGTCTCGTGAGGCCGCCATTCAGACAAAAAAATCGCCGCGCAGAGCGCGGCGATAACGATCATTGCAGTAAGCTCGAGAATCCGCATAGCGACTGCTATTCAGTATCTCTTGACCCTTGAGAGTGTTTGTCGATGGAAAAGTTCCCCTCGGACGGGAACCGCCGAAGCTCTCACGCCGAGTTCTGGAACCGTACCCATCAAGGTAGTGCCTTGGCGCTTGCGGTGAATGGCGCATCTTCGGTCCACTGCCTGACCTGGCCGGTCTCGGCCACCCAGAACACGGTGACGCCCTGGCGTAGACAGAAGTCCTTCATCCCTGCCATCCGGCGGCGAAAGTCCGTGGTGTCCGGCAGGGCCAGCGATACCTGGGTCTGATCATCCGGCATCTCGCTGTCCCGGATGAGATAAAAGAAGGCCTGGGTGATCTCCATCCAGGGATCCTGACCGGCCTCGACGCTGAGCTCTCCCCGACAATCGACGATGAGGCGCTTCTGGCCGAACACCGACGTCGCTTCGAGATCGATTTCCGAGCGGGTGCCAAGGCGGTTGGCTTCACATCGATAGCCATTGCTGGCAAGCCAGCCGGCCATCGCCTGAACGACATGAGCATGAGTTATGGAAGTCATCGTTTTTGTCATGAATTTAATTAATGTTATGAAATGACGCGATTCAACTCTAGCTTGATACTCCAATGATAAGATTAACATAGACCTGCTCATCGATAGATGCATAGTTCGTATAGGGTCACACCCGTTCTGCATGAGGCGTCACCAGCAACGTTTTCGCCTGACAATCGGCGCCTCTTGGCTGATTTTTCAGCGGATTCCCGGTTTTAAAACTGTAATTTCGACTTTCGAACTGGAAACGAGGGCAGCGGGGCGGGCGGCATCTCGCGTCGTTCAGCGAATTGTGCGGCAGTGCAATTCGAGCAATTCGTTAAGATATTTCTACTTTAATATTAAAGTTCAAGTTTCATACAAACGTTCGGCTTTGGACATCGAAAGCTCAACGTATTGCTGCCAGGACGCAATCTCGGCGCTTCCTCTTTCTGCCAGCTGGGTACCGATTCCGGATTGGCCGCCGGGCCATCGAAAATATTGCCGGGCAGCGGTTCCCATACCGCTGGCTGACGTGAATAATTGCAGCCAATCTTGTTCGACTAAAGTAGGAGATGCTCGTGGCCGATGATCACTCGACCGGGGCTATCAAGCCCTCCCGGCGACATGCGCTGTTGATAGAGATGGCGCTTGCCGTGGGCGGGTTCGCCATTGGCGTTGGCGAGTTCACCATCATGGGGCTGATGCCGGACGTGGCCAGGGCGTTGAGCATCTCGGAGCCGCAGGTGGGTAACGTCATCAGCGCTTACGCGCTGGGTGTCGTCGTGGGCGCGCCGCTGATCGCCGTCATGGGGGCCCACTTCTATCGCCGTCATCTTCTGCTGATGCTGATGGCTTTCTTCGCTCTCGGCAATATCGCCAGCGCCTTGGCGCTCGACTATCACACCTTGATGATCTTTCGCTTCATCTCCGGACTGCCGCACGGCGCCTATTTCGGCGTCGCCTCCCTGGTCGCGGCATCGCTCGTTCCCCCGCACAAGCGCGCGCAGGCGGTGAGCCGGGTCATGTCCGGCCTGACCATCGCCATGCTGGCAGGCAACCCGCTAGCCACCTGGCTGAGCCAGATGATGAGTTGGCGCCTGGCCTTTGCGCTGGTGGGTGGCATCGCCGTCTTGACGGTCGTCCTGGTGTTCATCTATCTGCCGTTGAACCGACAGGAGAAGCGCAATAGTCCGGCGCAGGAGCTGACGGCACTCAAGCGCTCGCAAGTCTGGTTGACGCTGGGTGTGGGTGCCATCGGCTTCGCCGGCATGTTCTGCGTCTTCAGCTATCTGGCGCCGGTCCTCGTCAACGTGACGCAGGTATCGCCGTACTGGATTCCCGTGGCCCAGGCGGCGTTTGGCGCCGGTGCCATCGTCGGCAATATCGTCGGCGGAAAATTGTACGATCGCATGCAGCTCAAGGGCGTCGGCTGGTTGCTGGTCTGGTGCATCGTCATCCTGCTGCTCTTTCCGCTGGCCGCGCAGTCGCTGTGGTCGATACTGCCGATCTGTGTGGCGATCGGTACCATGGTATCGCTCTCACCGGCACTGCAGACACGCCTGATGGATGTGGCGGCGGATGCCCAGACGCTGGCCGCCGCTTCGAACCACGCTGCCTTCAACGTGGCCAATGCGCTGGGGCCATGGCTCGGCGGCATGGCCATCGGCGCAGGACTGGGGTGGACCGCGACTGGCTATGTGGGGGCGGCGGCGGCGGCAGGGGGGTTGGTCGTGTTCTTCTTCGCCTATCGGCAGCAGCGCCGGTACGGTTGAGTCCGGCAGGGCCGAGTCGACCGACTAGATCGGAAGGAGGCCTGGCCGCCTGTCTCAGGCCTCCGGAGCAGTTCCCGCAGGTGGGGTGTCAAGAGTCGGTGCGAGGGTCAGACGGTCTCGACGGTAGTGGAAGCGGAGCCGGGAACGGCGACGTAGGCATCCTCACTGGGGCAGCGCTCGCACTTGATGCTGACCGCCATTTGCTCTTCGGCGTCAGAACTGGCCAGCGTCAGCGGCTGCTCGTGGCCACAGGCGCGACAGCACGCCATCAACGAACTCTCGGATTTTGTCACCGTAAACATTTCCATCGGGTTCTCCTTCACCGTGATGTCTGGTCCTTACCCACTCCTCTACCCGTGGCGTACGGGGCAAGAGGCGTTAGACGATAGTCTGATGTCAACTGTATAGCCGAGCGCCGGAAATGCAAGGTCTGACGGGCCTGGGGCTCACCGTGTCGGCGCCGGCGAGCCGGCCGTCATTGACGGCTCCAGCGTGCCCTGACGTAGCCGACGATGCGAAACGGCGGATGACGAACGCTCTCCACGGTCACGCCGTGAAGCTGCTCTCCGCTGACCCGCATTCTGCCGGAGGCCAGGTGTTCGAGGTACTGAATCTGCAGGATCCCTTCCCGTTCGAGCAGATAAAGGCCGTCCTGCTGGAACTTGTCGCACGCCACGATGGCAGCCAGATCGCCCTCGAACAAGAAATCGAACGATTCGTTTTCCGCAGGCGTCACCAGATGACAGTCCTGGGTCAGCATCTGCAGCGTGGACATGGCGTCCGGCTCCGGCCCCTGCTGCTCCCAGGGAGCCGCCAGATGCGAATGGAGGCTCATGACGGCTCTACCCGACGCCTGGGAGCCGACCGCCATGGCGCTGAGAGAGTCATCATCGAGCAGCTGTTTGATCGAACAGTTCAGCGCCGACGTGAGGGCCACGAGACGCTCATGCCCGATCTGCTTGATGGTGCCTGACTCCCAGTAGGAAATCGTGACGTCAGAGACGCCCACTCGTCTCGCCAGTGCGGCCTTGCTCATGCCTGCCTGGAGGCGGAGTTGTTTGATTCGTGGTCCTAACCCGTCCATCCATGAATCTCGCCTGCGTATTGGTGCTGTGAGGATATCCACTCAATGCCGAAGTATGTTTCGGGTTGCGAGCTTGTTGTCATATGTTTGTCTAGTTTTTCGGACAGAGCGTTGGGCCAGCGGCGCGAATCGTCAAGGCGCAAATTCAACGCGCCGGCGCGTCCCCGGGCTGCCGACGATCTTCCTCTGGGGGCCGCTCCCGACCTCCTGAATGGGCAGCAAGCGCTGCAGCCACCCCTCGGGAAGGCGTACAATCACGTGGCTCGTTCATCAACGGAATGGAATTCATGACGGTACGCACGCGCATCGCGCCTTCGCCCACCGGCGACCCGCACGTCGGGACGGCCTATATCGCACTCTTCAATCTCTGCTTCGCTCGCCTGCATGGCGGGCAGTTCGTCTTGCGAATCGAGGATACCGATCGTCAGCGCTCCACTGCCGAATCGGAGAACATGATTCTCGACTCCCTGCGCTGGCTGGGTCTGGATTGGGACGAAGGGCCGGATGTCGGTGGCCCTCATGGCCCTTATCGACAGAGTGAGCGCGGCGCCATCTATGCCCAGCACGCCGAACGCCTGCTCGAGAGCGGGCACGCTTTCAAGTGCTACCGCACCAGCGAAGAGCTGGACGCACTCCGTGAAGAGCGAAGGGCGGCAGGGTTGCATCTTGCGTTGAAACCGCGAGATCTGGCGCTGGATCCGGACGAGCAGCGCAAACGGGAAGCGGGGGGCTATCCCTACGTCATCCGCATGCAGGTGCCTTCCGAGGGTGTCTGTGTCGTCCAGGACATGCTTCGCGGGGAGATAGAGGTCGATTGGGCGCAAGTCGATGCGCAGATCCTGATGAAGTCGGACGGAATGCCGACCTACCACCTGGCCAATGTGGTCGACGACCACTTGATGGGGATCACTCATGTCCTCAGGGGCGAGGAGTGGATCAACTCCGCGCCCAAGCATCAATTGCTGTACGAATATTTCGGCTGGCCGATGCCGCAACTGTGCCACATGCCGCTGCTGCGCAACCCGGACAAGTCGAAGTTGTCCAAGCGCAAGAACCCGACGTCGATCAACTACTACCGCCGGATGGGATTTCTACCCCAGGCGGTCACCAACTATCTTGGGCGGATGGGTTGGTCGATGCCGGACGAGCGCGAGAAATTCACTCTCGAAGAGATGATGGCTCACTTCGACCTGCAGCGGGTCTCGCTGGGTGGTCCGGTTTTCGAGCTCGACAAGCTGAGCTGGCTCAACGGCGTCTATATACGCGAGGACCTGGATGACGCGGCGCTGCTGCAGGCGCTGCGCGAGTGGGCGTTCAACGAGGCCTACGTCGGGCAGATCCTGCCGCAGATTCGGCCCAGAATCACCACGCTCTCCGAAGCGATGCCGTTGGCCGGCCATTTCTTTGCCGGCCTGCCCGAGATCAGCGAAAAGAGCTTCGATGGCGTCACTCTGGAACGCGACACGCTGGTGGCGCTGCTGCAGTTTCTGGTATGGCGGCTGGAAACCATCCCGCGGTGGGAGAAAGAGGAACTGCTGGACCAGGTCAAGCTGCTCGCGGGGCACTTCGAACTGAAGATGAAAGCGTTTCTGGCTCCCGTGTTCATCGCGGTGACGGGCAGTGCCCATTCGACGTCGGTGCTCGATGCGATGACGATTCTGGGTTCGGATGTGACGCGGGCTCGCCTTCGGCATGCGATCGAGGTACTCGGCGGTGTTTCCAAGAAACAGGCCAAGCGCCTGGAGAAGCAGTATCGAGAGCTGTAACTCGATATGAGTGCCGTCCCCGGCAGCGCCTCGGATTTTTTTGTGTAAAGCGTTGACTTATCAGTGGGATGGCCGTATATTTCGCCCCGTTCTTGGAACGGGGCCTTAGCTCAGCTGGGAGAGCGCGACACTGGCAGTGTCGAGGTCAGCGGTTCGATCCCGCTAGGCTCCACCACAAGAACCGACTTGCGAGTCGTTTTCAGCGTCCCATTCGTCTAGTGGTCCAGGACACCGCCCTTTCACGGCGGTAACAGGGGTTCGAACCCCCTATGGGACGCCACTTCTTCTCCCGCTTTCCTCCTTCCGATATCCAGCTTCGTCGATTCTTGCGGCTGTTGATAACTGTTCGGTATCGATCTCTCCAGGCTTGACATTCTGCTGGCTTTTCCACCGTGCAGGTTCTCTGCTCCCTTGACGCCGCTAACTTACTGAAAATAGGTAAATGAAATTTTTATCTATTTAAATCAACAGGTTAGAAGTGGTTAAAATTTAAGCAATCTGTTGTCAGCGCGCTTCTGGAGGCGGTTTGGTGACATTATCGAGGGGTTTTGAACAGGCTTATCCACAGGAAGTGTGGAAATCTCCGTGGAGGCGCAGGCCTGGCGAAAAAAAGCCGCCGGCAGTCGCCGGCGGCTTCATGGTTGGCTCCCTGCAAGCTGGCGGCTACTGCTTCGGGTAATCGCGCTTGTCGTAGCCGGTGTAGAGCTGGCGGGGGCGGCTGATCCGGTAGCCGTTGGTGATCATCTCGTTCCAGTGGGAAATCCAGCCAACGGTTCGCGCCATGGCAAAGATGACGGTGAACATGTTGGTCGGAATGCCGATCGCCTTGAGAATGATCCCGGAGTAGAAATCGACGTTGGGGTATAGCTTGCGCTCGATGAAATACTCATCCTCCAGCGCTATCTGCTCGAGTCGCTTGGCGATCTGCAGTTGTGCGTCGTCGCCGATTCCCAGCTCTCCCAGCACCTCGTCGCAGGTCTCCTTCATCACCTTGGCGCGCGGATCGAAGTTGCGGTAGACCCGGTGGCCGAACCCCATCAGCTTGAACGGGTCGTCCTTGTCCTTGGCCTTGTCGATGAAGCGCTGGATGTTCTCTTCCGAGTCGTCGCCGATCTCGTCCAGCATCGCCAGTACCGCCTCGTTGGCGCCGCCATGTGCCGGCCCCCAGAGTGCGGCGATGCCGGCGCTGATGCAGGCGAAGGGGTTGGCGCCGGTGGAGCCGGCCAGGCGCACGGTGGAGGTCGAAGCGTTCTGCTCGTGATCGGCGTGCAGCATGAAGATTCGATCCATCGCCTTGGCGATGACCGGATTGACCTCGTAGCTCTCGCAGGGATTGCCGAACATCATGTGCAGGAAGTTTTCGGAGTAATTGAGGTCGTTGCGCGGGTACATGAACGGCTGGCCGATGTTGTACTTGTGGCACATCGCCGCCAGCGTCGGCATCTTGGCGATCAGGCGAATGGCGCTGACGTGGCGTTGATCGGCCTGGGTGATGTCGAGATTGTCGTGATAGAAGGCGGCCAGGCCACCGACCACGCCGCAGAGGACGGCCATGGGGTGGGCGTCACGCCGAAACCCCTTGTAGAAGTTGACGATCTGCTCGTGGACCATGGTGTGACGACCGATGGTGTCGCTGAACTTCTCGTACTCCTCGGGAGAGGGGAGTTCGCCGAACATCAGCAGATAGCACAGCTCCACGTAGTTGGAGTTATGGGCCAGCTGCTCGATCGGGTAGCCGCGGTGGAGCAGCGTGCCGGCGGCGCCATCGATGTAGGTAATGCCGGATTCGCACGAGGCGGTAGCGACGAAGCCAGGATCGTAGGTGAACAGGCCTTCTGCGGTCAGGCTGCGGACGTCGATGACATCGGGGCCGATGGTGCCGGCATATACCGGCAGCTCGATGGCGTTGTCGACACCATCGACCGATAGTTTCGCTTTTCTGTCAGCCATGTTGGCCTCCTTTATCGTGACATAAGTCTTTGTCTTTACTGCCGTGCGGGCGAAAAATAGTTTGCCCACTATAGATTTCCGCGGGGGATTGTCAATTCGCCTAGGTCGCCTTGACACCGTGGTTGCGGCGTTTGTCCCGGATTCTGGGAAGGTGGCGGAGTGCCGGGGACAATGATGTGATCCGTGGCCTTTCGGGCCGAGTCGCCATCATACCCATCGAGTGGGGCGGGCCGACAGCGACAAAATAAATTTCATGGACTGTCGACAACCCGGAAGCCAGCGGCGGCGGGCCCGGTGGGGCATTTTCCCTGTCAATGGCGTGTGTGGTGATTTGTCATACCGTTACCCAAACCCTATAATCTGCAACCGCACGATATGGCATCGTCAGCCGGTTTGGGCCGCATCGGAACTGCATCTTGCGACCGTGATCCAGCTTCTAAAAACCACCGCCCTGAACGGGCACGACCCGTTTGGGTTAAGAGAGTGTTTAAGAGCCGTGAATAGCAAACGTCCAGTAAACCTCGACCTGTCCACCATCCATTTTCCACTTCCCGCACTCACCTCTATCGCACATCGCATCACCGGCGTCATCCTTTTCGTCGGGCTGATCTTCGGCTTCTGGGCGCTGGACGCTTCGCTGTCTTCTCCCGAGGGGTTCGAGTCGGTGCGTAGTGCCCTGGCGCACAACGTGCTGGTGAAGCTGATTGCCTGGGGCCTGCTGTCGGCGCTCGGCTTCCACTTCGTTGCGGGGATCAAGCACCTGCTGATGGACACCGGCTACGGTGTCGATCTCGAGGGTGGCAATCGCAAGGCGCAGATCACCGTCGTGATCAGTGCCGTTCTGGTGGTTCTGGCAGGAGTCTGGGTATGGTAACCAACATCACGAACCTCGGCCGCAGCGGCTTGTCCGACTGGCTGATCCAGCGTGTCTCCGCCGTGGTGCTGGCGCTTTATGCACTGTTTGTCGTGGCTTATCTGCTGTTTCATCCGAACCTGGACTACGCCACCTGGAGTGGACTGTTCGCCCAGACCTGGATGCGCATCTTCTCCTTGCTGGCCTTCATTTCCATGGCCGCTCACGCCTGGGTCGGTCTGTGGACGGTATCCACCGACTATCTCAAGCACACCGGTGTTCGCTTCGGCTTCCAGGCCGTCGTGATTCTTGCCATCTTCGTTTTTCTGGTGTGGGGCGTTCAAGTCCTCTGGGGAGCCTGATCCATGTCAACCATGCGTAACCTGAGTTTTGACGCCATCATCATCGGTGGTGGCGGTTCCGGCCTGCGAGCGGCGCTCGAACTGGCCAAGTCCGGCAAGAAGACCGCGGTCCTGTCCAAGGTTTTCCCGACCCGTTCCCACACCGTTTCCGCGCAGGGCGGCATTACCTGTGCCATCGCTTCCGCTGATCCCAATGACGACTGGCGCTGGCACATGTACGACACGGTCAAGGGCGGCGACTACATCGCCGACCAGGACGCAGCGGAGTATCTCTGCTCCGAGGGACCCAAGGCGGTGTTCGAGCTCGAGCACATGGGGTTGCCGTTCTCGCGTTTCGACAACGGCCGGATCTACCAGCGTCCGTTCGGCGGTCAGTCCAAGGATTTCGGCAAGGGCGGGCAGGCCGCGCGGACCTGCGCCGCCGCCGACCGTACCGGGCATGCGCTGCTGCACACGCTCTATCAGAACAACCTGAAGAACAACACGGTCTTTCTCGACGAGTGGTACGCCATCGATCTGGTGAAGAACGCCAACGGCGATGTCGTCGGCTGCATCGCGCTGTGCATCGAGACCGGTGAAATCGTTCACGTCAAATCCAAGGCGACCGTGCTGGCGACCGGCGGGGCGGGTCGTATCTACGCCTCGACCACCAATGCCCTGATCAATACCGGCGACGGTATCGGGATGGCGCTGCGCGCCGGCTTCCCGATGCAGGACATGGAGATGTGGCAGTTCCACCCGACCGGCATCTATGGCGCCGGCACGCTGGTCACCGAAGGATGTCGCGGTGAAGGCGGCTACCTGATCAACAAGGACGGCGAACGGTTCATGGAGCGCTATGCGCCCAATGCCAAGGATCTGGCCGGCCGCGACGTAGTCGCCCGCTCCATGGTCATGGAAGTGCTGGAAGGGCGCGGCTGCGGTGAAAATGGCGACCACGTCATGCTGAAGCTCGATCATCTGGGCGAAGAGGTGTTGATGAAGCGCCTGCCCGGTATCGTCGAGCTCTCCAAGACGTTCGCCCATGTCGATCCGGTCAAGGAGCCGATCCCGGTCACGCCGACCTGCCACTACATGATGGGCGGGATCCCGACCAACGTGCACGGCCAGGCCATCACCCAGGATGGCGACGGCAACGACCGGATCGTCAACGGTCTGTTCGCCTGTGGCGAGGCGGCCTGCGTCTCGGTTCACGGCGCCAATCGCCTGGGGGGCAACTCGCTGCTCGATCTGGTGGTGTTTGGCCGGGCTGCCGGGATCTATATCGACCAGGCGCTCAGCGAGGGTATCGACTATCTCGACGCCTCCGCCTCGGACATCGAGCGTGCGACCAGCCGGTTGGCACGCTGGAACGAGTCCAGTGGCGGCGAGTCCGTCCCCGAACTCAAGGCCGAGCTGCAGAACACCATGCAGAACGCCTTCGGTGTCTTCCGCCAGGAAGACAACATGCAGGAAGGGGTCAAGAAGCTGGCGGAGCTGCGCGAGCGTATCGGACAGGCCCACCTGGGCGACAAGTCCGACGTCTTCAATACGGCGCGTGTCGAGGCGCTGGAACTCGACAACCTGCTGGAGGTGGCCGAGGCCACCGCGATCGCGGCGCTCGATCGCAAGGAGAGCCGCGGCGCTCACTCGCGCTACGACTATCCGGATCGCGACGACGTCAACTGGCTCAAGCACTCGCTCTTCCATCCGGGCGACAAGACCGTGACCAAGCGTGACGTCAATTTCACGCCGAAGACGGTCGATACTTTCGAGCCGAAAGTCCGTACCTACTAAGGGGGTTGTCAACGATGTCCAATCTTCAGGTTTCCGTTTACCGCTACAACCCTGAGACCGATTCCGCGCCCTATATGCAGGAGTTTCAGGTCGATACCCAGGGGCGCGATCTGATGGTTCTCAACGTGCTGACCATGATCAAGGATCAGGACAGCTCACTGGCTTTCCGTCGCAGTTGCCGAGAGGGCGTCTGCGGCTCCGACGGCATGAACATGAACGGCACCAATGGCCTGGCCTGCATCACGCCGCTGTCGGACGTGGCCAAGGACAACAAGCTGGTGCTGCGCCCGCTGCCGGGCCTGCCGGTCATGCGCGACCTGGTGGTCGACATGGGTCTGTTCTACAAGCAGTACGAGCGCATGCAGCCGTATCTGCAGAACGACACGACGGCGCCGGCGATCGAGCGTCTCCAGTCTCCGGAAGAGCGCGACAAGCTGGATGGCCTGTACGAATGCATCCTGTGCGCCTGCTGCTCGACCTCCTGCCCGTCTTTCTGGTGGAACCCGGACAAGTTCGTCGGTCCCGCCGGCCTGCTGCAGGCCTATCGCTTCCTGGCGGATTCGCGGGACAACGCCACCCAGGCGCGTCTGGCCGAGCTGGAAGACCCGTTCAGCCTGTTCCGGTGCCGCGGCATCATGAACTGCGTCGCGGTCTGTCCGAAAGGGCTGAATCCGACCCGGGCCATCGGGAAAATTCGCGAAATGCTGTTGTCCAACGCGACCTGATCGTCAAAGGCGGCATCTACGACTTAAATCGTAGCGCTGGGCTTGTTATCATGTCGCCACGCTACCGGCTGCGGCGCGATGTCGCAGCCGGTCAGAGCTCAAGATGTCAGCCGGTGCCTCGTGCACCGGCTTTTAACGATCATGAAGACGCCTTGAATGGCATGGTCGTTGGCCGTCTCGCGACGGTTCCGGAGTGACGCCGAGGCGCAGCTGCGACCGGCGCCGACAACACCCCATCAGTGTAGGGTGAACGAGAGATGCAAGAAGGCATAATGGAGTTGATGTGGCGCACTTCCCACATGAGCGGCGGCAACGCCCACTATGTGGAAGCGCTCTACGAGCAGTACCTGAATGATCCCGCGACCGTTCCCGATGAGTGGCGCCAAGCTTTCGAACAGTTGCCACGCCTGGAAGGCTCTCCCTCCCAAGACGTCCCCCTCAGTCCCATCCGGGAACAGTTCTATCAGCTGGCGCGTGAGCGCCGCGCCCCGGCGACCGCCGCCACCGGCAGCAGCGAGAACCGCAAGCAGGTCAAGGTTCTCCAACTGATCAACGCGTATCGCTTCCGCGGCCACCAGCGCGCGAACATCGACCCGCTCGGTCTGCGCAAGCCCGACACGGTTCCCGATCTCGACCTCTCCTTCCACGATTTGACCCAAGCCGACATGAACACCGAGTTCCAGACCGGTTCGTTCTTTCTGGGCAAGGAAGAGGCGTCACTCAAGGAGATCGTCGAGGCGCTGGAGCAGACCTACTGCCGCTCGATCGGCTGCGAGTTCATGCACATCGTCAACACCGAGGAGAAGCGCTGGTTGCAGCAGCGTTTCGAGTCGGTGCGTTCCAAGCCGAAATACAGTCAGAGCGAACGCCAACATCTGCTGGAGCGCCTGACCGCGGCGGAGGGGCTGGAGAGCTATCTCGCTTCCAAGTACCCGGGTACCAAGCGGTTCGGTCTGGAGGGGGGCGAATCCTTCATCCCGATGATGGACGAGGTGATTCAGCGCAGCGGCAACTACGGCGTCAAGGAAGTGGTGATCGGCATGGCCCACCGCGGACGTCTCAACCTGCTGGTCAACATCCTCGGCAAGAGCCCGTCGGAACTGATCGACGAATTCGATGGCAAGAAGCAGATCGAACAGGGTTCCGGGGACGTCAAGTATCACCAGGGCTTCAGCTCCAATGTGATGACGCCCGGTGGCGAGGTCCACCTGGCACTGGCGTTCAACCCCTCGCACCTGGAGATCGTCTCTCCGGTGGTGGAAGGGTCCGTTCGGGCGCGTCAGGATCGCCGTCAGGACGGCGACGGCAAGCAGGTACTGCCGGTGGTGGTGCATGGCGATGCCGCCTTCGCCGGCCAGGGCGTGGTGATGGAAACCTTCCAGATGTCGCAGACCCGGGGCTACAAGACCGGCGGGACATTGCACATCGTGATCAACAACCAGGTCGGTTTCACCACCTCGCGTGCCGACGATGCGCGTTCGACGGAGTATTGCACCGATATCGCCAAGATGGTCCAGGCGCCGATTCTGCACGTCAATGGCGACGACCCGGAAGCGGTGCTCCATGCGACCCAGGTCGCCGTGGACTATCGCAACGAGTTCCAGCGCGACGTCGTCATCGACCTGGTCTGCTACCGTCGCCGTGGCCACAACGAGGCCGACGAGCCCTCCGGCACCCAGCCGTTGATGTATTCCAAGATCAAGTCCCACAAGTCGACGCGGACGCTCTACGTCGAGCAGCTGATCGAGGAAGGCGTGCTGGACGAGGACCAGGCCAAGCAGATGGGCGAGCAGTATCGCGACGATCTGCTGGCCGGGAACCATGTCGCCAACGCGCTGGTCAAGCAGCCCAACACCGGCCTGTTCGTCGATTGGACGCCGTACCTCGGTCACGAGTGGAGCGGAGACACCGACACCAGTTGCGATCTCGACCATCTGACCCAGTTGGCGCAGAAGATGAGCGAGATCCCCAACGGCATCGACGTCCAGCGTCAGGTCGCGCGGGTCTACGAGGAGCGGCGCAAGATGCTGGCCGGCAACCAGCCGCTCAACTGGGGCTTTGCCGAGACGCTGGCCTACGCCACCCTGGTCGATGCCGGCCATCCGGTGCGCCTGACCGGGCAGGATACCGGGCGGGGGACGTTCTCCCATCGCCATGCCGTGGTGCATAACCAGGCCGATGCCTCGACCTATGTCCCGCTGCAACATATCAAGGACGACCAGCCCGCCTTCGCCATCTACGACTCCTTCCTGTCGGAAGAGGCCGTCCTGGCGTTCGAATACGGCTACGCCACCACCGCGCCCAACTCGCTGATCATCTGGGAAGCCCAGTTCGGTGACTTCTTCAACGGCGCTCAGGTCGTGGTCGATCAGTTCATCTCCTCGGGCGAGTCGAAATGGGCGCGTCTGTGCGGCCTGACGCTGCTGCTGCCGCATGGCTACGAGGGGCAGGGGCCGGAGCACTCCTCCGCGCGCCTCGAGCGTTTCCTGCAGCTCTGTGCCGAGCACAACATGCAGGTCTGCGTGCCGACCACGCCGGCGCAGATCTTCCACCTGTTACGCCGTCAGGTGATCCGTCCGCTGCGCAAGCCGCTGGTGGTGATGTCTCCCAAGAGCCTGCTGCGCCACAAGGATGCGACCTCGACCATGGAAGAGCTGGCGGAAGGGCGCTTCCAGATGGTCATCCCCGACGTCGGCGAACGGGATCCTCAGCAGGTCAAACGGGCCGTGCTCTGCTCGGGCAAGGTCTACTACGATCTCGCGACCTACCGGTCCGAAAACGAGCGTGACGACACGGCAATCATTCGTGTCGAGCAGCTCTATCCGTTCCCCAAGGACGAGCTATGGGAAGCGCTCAAGACCTATCCGAACCTGGAACAGGTCGTCTGGTGTCAGGAAGAGCCGCTCAACCAGGGCGCCTGGTATCAGAGTCAGCACCATCTGCGCCTGGTGGCGGGCATGGTGCGCGAGGGATTGGATCACAGCCTCAAGTTCGCGGGTCGTCCGGCATCCGCCGCGCCAGCCGCGGGCTACATGTCTGTCCATGTGGCCCAACAGAGCCAGCTGGTCGACGACGCTTTCAACGCGTAAGGCGCCTTGCCGCTGAGACAGGCGCGAGAGAAAAGAGACTAAGGATACGACATGGCTACTGATATCAAAGCGCCGACTTTTCCCGAATCCGTTGCCGAGGGAACAGTCGCCACTTGGCACAAGAAAGTGGGCGACAGCGTCGAGCGCGATGAACTGATCGTCGAGATCGAGACCGACAAGGTCGTCCTCGAGGTGGTGGCGCCCGAGGCCGGTACGCTTTCCGAGATCAAGATCGAAGAGGGCGACACCTGCGAATCCGAGCAGGTGCTGGGCGTTCTCGGCGCGGCTTCGGAAGGCGGCAAGAGTGAAGAGAAGCCGGCCGCCGATGAGCAGTCGGAAGGCGAGGAAAAGTCGGGTAGCGAGAAGCCGGCGGCCAAGCCTGCCGCGTCCGGCAAGAGCTTCGAGGTCAAGGCGCCGAGCTTCCCCGAATCCGTGCAGGAAGGCACCGTCGCCAGTTGGACCAAGAAAGTCGGTGAAGCGGTCAAGCGCGACGAAGTGCTGGCCGAGATCGAGACCGACAAGGTCGTGCTCGAAGTCGTCGCCCCGGCCGACGGCGCGCTCTCCGAGATCAAGGTCGAGGAAGGCGAGGTGGTCGAATCCGAAGCGGTCCTGGCGCTCTTCTCCGAAGGCACGGGTGGGGAGGGCGATAGCGGCGCTTCCGCCGAATCCGCCGGCGACCAGGACGAGGCTCCCGCCGCCGACGGCGAGGAAGACGCCAAGGTGGACGGCAAGATCCTGGCCCCTGCCGCGCGCAAGCTGGCCGCCGAGAACGATCTCGACGTCAGCAAGATCGAGGGCACCGGCAAGGGCGGTCGGATATTGAAGGAAGACGTGCAGAAGGCGGTCAAGGACGGCTCGGCGAAGAAGTCCGCCAAGCCGGCTGCCGCCTCCGCACCGAAAGCGGCTGCGGCGCCGGCGGTCGAGGGCGAGCGTCCCGAGCAGCGCGTGCCGATGAGCCGTCTGCGCCAGACCATTGCCAAGCGCCTGGTCCAGGCTCAGCAGACTGCCGCCATGCTCACCACCTACAACGAGGTGGACATGAGCGCGGTGATGGCACTGCGCAGTGAATACAAGGACACCTTCCTCAAGGCGCACGACGTCAAGCTCGGCTTCATGGGCTTCTTCGTCAAGGCGGCGACCGAGGCGCTCAAGCGCTTCCCCGACGTCAATGCCTCCATCGACGGCACCGATATCGTCTACCACGGCTACCAGGATATCGGCGTCGCCGTCTCCACGCCGCGGGGGCTGGTGGTGCCGGTCCTGCGTGATACCGACAGCATGAAGCTGGCCGATGTCGAGAAGGCGATCGGCGATTTCGGCAAGCGCGGTCGCGAAGGCAAGCTCGGCATCGACGACATGCAGGGCGGCACCTTCACCATTACCAATGGCGGCATCTTCGGCTCGCTGATGTCGACGCCGATCCTGAATCCGCCGCAGACCGCGATCCTGGGCATGCACAAGATCCAGGAGCGCCCGATGGCGGTGAACGGCAAGGTCGAGATTCGCCCGATGATGTACCTCGCCGTCTCCTACGACCACCGCATGATCGACGGCAAGGACGCGGTTCAGTTCCTGGTGGCGATCAAGTCGCTGCTGGAAGACCCGGCGCGCCTGTTGCTGGATATCTGATGACCGGAGCCCGGACCTCTCGCGTCCGGGCCAGCGGATATTCGCACCGTCGCACACGAATTCGAAGACTGAACGTCAAACGAAGCGAACAGGAAACTTTTCATGGCCGATAAATTCGATGTGATCGTCATTGGCGCTGGCCCGGGAGGCTACGTCGCCGCGATTCACGCCGCGCAACTGGGCCTCAAGACAGCCTGCGTCGAGAAGTGGGTCAACAAGGAAGGCAAGACGGTTCACGGCGGCACCTGCCTGAACGTGGGCTGCATCCCCTCCAAGGCACTGCTGGAGACTTCGCACAAGTTCGTCGAGACGCGCGACCATTATGCCGAAATCGGCATCAACGTCGGCGATGTGGCGACCGACGTGAAGAAGATGATGGAGTTCAAGAACAGCGTCATCGCCAAGAACACCGGCGGTATCAGCATGCTGTTCAAGTCCAACGGCGTCACGGCGCTGGAAGGCACCGGCAAGCTGCTCGATGGCAAGAAGGTCGAAGTGACCGGTCACGACGGCAAGACCGAGACCTATGAGGCCGACAACGTCATCATCGCCTCCGGTTCGGTGCCGGTGAACATTCCGCCGGCGCCGATGACCGACGACGTTATCGTCGATTCCGCCGGTGCGCTGGAGTTCGCCGAGGCGCCCAAGCGTCTGGGCGTGATCGGCGCCGGGGTCATCGGTCTCGAGCTGGGCAGCGTCTGGAGCCGCCTGGGCAGCGAAGTCACCGTCCTCGAGGCGCTGGATACCTTCCTGCCGATGGTCGACCAGGCGATCGCCAAGGATGCCCAGAAGCTGTTCAAGAAACAGGGCCTGGACATCAAGATGGGCGCGCGGGTGACCGGCTCGGAGATCAAGGGCAAGGGCAAGTCCCGCGAGGTCGTGGTCAAGTACACCGACAGCGACGGCGAGCAGGAACAGACCTTCGACAAGCTGATCGTCTGTGTCGGCCGCAAGCCCTATACCGAGAATCTGCTCGACGATGGCGCCGGCATCAAGCTCGACGAGCGTGGCTTCATCTTCGTCGATGACCAGTGCCGTACCAATGTCTCCGGCGTCTACGCCATCGGCGACGTGGTGCGTGGCCCGATGCTGGCCCACAAGGCGTCCGAAGAGGGCGTCATGGTCGCCGACATCATCGCCGGCCAGAAGCCGGAGATGAACTACGACGCCATTCCCAGCGTCATCTACACGGCGCCGGAAGTGGCCTGGGTCGGTATCAACGAGCAGCAGGCCAAGGAGCAGGGCATCGAGGTCAAGACCGGTGCCTTCCCGTTCTCGGCCAGCGGTCGCGCACTGGCCAACAATGCGCCGGAAGGGATGGTCAAGGTCATCGCCGATGCCGAGACCGACCGCGTCCTGGGCATCCATATTCTCGGCCAGCACGCCGGCGAATTGATCGCCCAGGGTGTGATTGCCATGGAGTTCGGTTCCAGTGCCGAAGACCTGGCGCTGACCTGTTTCGCACACCCGACGCTGTCGGAGGCGGTGCACGAGGCGGCGCTGGCTGTCGATGGGCACGCCATTCACATGGCCAACCGCAAGAAACGCAAATAGGTCATTCTCCAGCGTTTCCTGCACTAGGTGCCATTCCCATGGGGATGGCACGGGGGCGACGGGCCGGTTTTCGGCTCGTTGCCATTCGAGTCACATGCAACCTAATGGCATGAATCGATGAACCTTCACGAGTATCAGGGCAAACAGCTGTTTGCCGATTACGGTCTTCCCGTTTCCAAAGGCTTCGCCGTCGACACGCCGGATGAAGCCGCGCAGGCCTGCAAGAAAATCGGGGGCGACAAGTGGGTCGTCAAGGCTCAGGTTCACGCGGGCGGCCGCGGCAAGGCCGGCGGCGTCAAGCTGATCAAGAGCCCGGAAGAAGCCAAGGCGTTTGCCGAGCAGTGGCTGGGCAAGAACCTGGTGACCTATCAGACCGACGAGAAAGGTCAGCCGGTCGCCAAGATTCTGGTCGAGAACTGCACCGATATCGCCAGCGAGCTGTATCTGGGCGCCGTGGTCGATCGCGCCACCCGTCGCGTGGTCTTCATGGCCTCCACCGAAGGTGGCGTCGAGATCGAGAAAGTGGCCGAGGAAACCCCCGAGAAGATCCTCAAGGCCGAGATCGATCCGCTGGTCGGCGCTCAGCCGTACCAGGCGCGCGAGCTGGCGTTCCAGCTGGGCCTGAACAAGGACCAGATCAAGCAGTTCACCAAGATCTTCCTGGGCCTCTCCAAGCTGTTCCACGACAAGGATCTGGCGCTTCTCGAGATCAACCCGCTGGTGATCACCGACGAAGGCAATCTCCACTGCCTCGACGCCAAGATCAATCTCGATGCCAACGCCATGTATCGCCACCCTGATTTGCAGGCGATGCGCGATCCGTCCCAGGAAGACGAGCGCGAAGCCCACGCCCAGGAGTGGGAACTCAACTACGTGGCGCTCGACGGCAACATCGGTTGCATGGTCAACGGTGCGGGCCTGGCCATGGGTACCATGGACATCGTCAACCTCAACGGCGGCAGCCCGGCCAACTTCCTGGATGTCGGCGGTGGCGCGACCAAGGAGCGCGTGGCGGAAGCGTTCAAGATCATCCTCTCCGATACCAACGTCAAGGCCGTCCTGGTCAACATCTTCGGTGGTATCGTGCGCTGCGACATGATCGCCGAGGGGATCATCGGTGCCGTCGAGCAGGTCGGCGTCAACGTGCCGGTCGTGGTGCGTCTGGAAGGTAACAACGCCGAGCTGGGTGCCGAGAAACTGGCCTCCAGCGGTCTGAACATCATCGCTGCTACCAGCCTGACTGACGCGGCTCAGCAGGTCGTCAAAGCGGCGGAGGGCAAGTAATGAGTATCCTGATCGACAAGAGCACCAAGGTCATCTGCCAGGGCTTCACCGGTGGCCAGGGGACCTTCCACTCCGAGCAGGCGATCGCCTACGGCACCAACATGGTCGGCGGTGTCACGCCGGGCAAGGGTGGCCAGGAGCATCTGGGCCTGCCGGTGTTCAACACCGTCAAGGAAGCGGTCGAGAAGACCGGCGCCGAAGCGTCCGTCATCTACGTTCCTGCCGCGTTCTGCAAGGACTCGATCCTCGAAGCCGCCAATGCCGGCATCAAGCTGATCGTCTGCATCACCGAAGGCATCCCGACGCTGGACATGCTCGACGTCAAGGTCAAGTGTGACGAGCTGGGCGTGCGCCTGATCGGGCCGAACTGCCCGGGCGTGATCACACCGGGCGAGACCAAGATCGGCATCATGCCGGGTCACATCCACAAGCCCGGTCGCGTCGGTATCGTGTCGCGCTCCGGCACCCTGACCTACGAAGCGGTCAAGCAGACCACCGATCACGGCTTCGGTCAGTCCACCTGCGTGGGCATCGGCGGCGATCCGATCCCGGGTTCCACCTTCATCGACATCCTCGAGATGTTCGAAAAGGACCCGCAGACCGAGGCGATCGTGATGATCGGCGAGATCGGCGGCACCGCCGAAGAGGAAGCCGCAGCCTACATCAAGGCCAACGTCTCCAAGCCGGTGGTCTCCTACATCGCGGGCGTTACCGCCCCTCCGGGCAAGCGCATGGGCCATGCCGGCGCGATCATCTCCGGTGGCAAAGGCACGGCGGATGAAAAGTTCGCCGCGCTGGAAGATGCAGGCGTCAAGACCGTGCGTTCGCTGGCCGAGATCGGTGATGCACTGAAGGCTGTGACTGGCTGGTAAGTCCGCCTGGCAAGTCGTTAGAGACGGCGTCGTCTCTCTCATCGCCCCGTCGGGTTCGCCTGACGGGGCGATGTTTTTGTAGGGCCTAGCGCTCCTGGCGGCTTGCTTCGGGTCAGCCTTTGGCTGCGCTCTTCTGCTTGTTCATCATGCGCAGAAACGCTCTGCCTGCCGTGGCGATGAATATCGGAAAGCCGGCCAGCAAGTAGAAGTAATAGGTGACGAAGCGCCAGATCAGCACGGCCGCAGCGGCGCTCTGTGCGCCGATCAGCGGCGTCAACAGTGCCGACGACGTCAACTCGGCGCCCCCCGCGCCCCCCGGCAGGAAGCTCAGCTGGCCGGCTGCCATCGACACCATCTGCACCAGGAACGTCCAGGCCCAGTCGATATGCTGCCCCAGGCCCTGAACGACCAGATACAGGATGCTGTAACGCACCAGCCAGTGTGTGCAGCAGAGCAGGAACACGCCGAGCAGCAACCAGCGCGGCAGCCGCAGGGTTTCCATCAGTGAGTTGCGGAAGTGGAGCAGGCGGCGGGCGAATCCGAAGCGCGATCTGCGCTTGACGTTGAGCTTGGCCAGCCAGCGTCCGGTGATATGCATCACCCTGGAGTAGTTGCTGAGCGTCAGCCAGAGCATGGCAAGCGCGGTGAGCAGCAGGAGCGTGGGCAGCCCAACCAGCCAGCCGAGCTTCAGGTCCACCGCCTCGATCAGCACGTAGAGGGCCACGCCGATCAGGCCCGAGAGGAAGAACAGCAGGTCGGTCAGCTGGTCGACGGCGAAGATGGCGGACGCCTGCGCCGGACGGACACCGCGCCGGGCCAGCAGGCCGAGCAGGGTCAGCGGGCCGCCCGTACCCCCCGGCGTGGCACAGATGGCGAACTCGGTGGCCATGACGATGGAGAAGGCTCGGATCTGGGAGAGCTTTCCCGCGCGCCCGGCCAGCAGCAACCTCAGCCGCAGGGCATTGACGTTCCAGCAGATCACGATCATGCCCATCATCAGCAGCAGCTGCGAGGTGGGAAAGCCTCGCAGTTCGGTGACGATGCCGCGCCCGCCAATCAGGATGGGTATCGCCAGCGCTGCCACCAGGCCCAGCGCCAGTAGCCACAGGATGCGCTTCATGCCGCGGAGCGATCCTTGTCCGCCGGTCCGGCGAAGTTGTCCTGGGCGAGATCGGGGGCGGCCTGGTCGAGCCAGGCCTGCTTGGTCAACGGTTGTCGACCCACCTCCAGCAGATGCTCGACGAGATGCAGCCAGTAGTCATGGGAGGCGCGATGGCGCATATCCACGGGATGCAGAGCCAATCGCAGCAGTGCCGCGTGCTGGAAGCGGCGGTACTGGAGCGCGCTGACCACTCTCGACATGCCGCGGCGCCAGGCGCTGCGGGCGCTCCAGACGATGCTGGGCGCAGCCAGCGACGACAGCGATGGCAAGCGATAGAGGTGTTGCAGGTCGCTGGTGTAAGTGAACGGGCGTTCCTGCAACGCCTTTCGGGTCCCTTCGCTCATCAACCAGGCGGGGGCGACGAAGCCGCCATGCGGCCAGCCGCAGGCGTCGAACTGGGCCATGCCCTCATCGAGCAGGGCGCCGGCGCGCGCCTGGTCGAGAGTGTAGAACTCGCCCTCCCAGGTGTAGATTCGGCGCATGTAGAAATCCCGCAAGGAGCGGGGTGCCGGCGCATCGTCCCGGTGAAAGTAGCCATGCAGCGTCAGTTCGTCGCCCCGCTCCAGGCGATCATCGAGAACCCGGCGCAACGTGTCGCTATCGCGGCACTTGCCCCGGCCATGGAAGTCGGGGACGACGAGCCAGGTCATTGGAATGCGCTGACCGAGCCGTTCGCCGAGACGGTCGATCGACTCGACGAACGGTTGATAATCGGACCAGGTTTCGGGGGCGATGTCGTGGAGTACCAGCGAGAAATGTGACTTATCCATGCTGGGAACCCTGCTGGGCTTCTCCTGCACCTTCGGTGGCGCTGGTCAGCCGTCGATAGTGAGAGAGCAGGCCGTCGATGACGACATCCCAGTCGTGGTTGCGCTCCACGTAGCGTCGCGCGCGGCGCCCGGCTTGGGCGGCATCGTGATTGGCGAACAGTTCCTTGACCGCGCGTGCCATGTCCGCGGGCGAATGGGGTTCGCTCAACAGGCCGCAGCCCAGCGGCACGTTCTCGGCCAGTGCACCCGCCCGGGCGGCGACCACGGGGATGCCGCTCGCCATGGCTTCCAGCGCCACCAGGCCGAAGGTCTCCTGGGTGCCAGCGTGAACCAGGGCATCGCTGGAAGCCAGCCAGCTCGCGACCTCTTCGGTCGGCGTATAGCGGTCGATCACGCTGACATTGTCCGGTACCTGGCTGGGCATGCTGGGGCCGACCAGCAGCAGGTGGTAGCCCTTGCCCAGCAGCCGGGCGGTTTTCAGCAGGTCGTGGAGATTCTTCTCGCGTGAACCCCGGCCGACGAAGATCAGCAGTTTCGTGGTGTCGTCGAGATTCAGCCGCTCACGTAGAGCCAGGTCCCGACGGCTCGGGTGGAACGTCTCCAGGTCCACGCCCAGCGGCTGGATGGCAACCCGCTCGATACCGAGTCGGGTCAGGCGCTCGGCCATGACCCGGCTCGGCGCGAGGACCTGATCGAAGCGGCGATAAAGCTGGTGGACGTAGCGCTCGATCAGCTTGTCGGTGCCACTGCCCAGCCGGTTGCTGATCAACCGGGGCAGGTCCGAGTGGTAGAAGCCCACCACCGGCACGTCCAGCTTGCGTCCGGCGCGTAGCGCCGCCCAGGCGGTGACATAGGGATCGCCGGCCTCGATGATGTCCGGTGACAGGCGCACCAGCTCCCGTTCCCAGCCGCGACGACGCAGGGGAAATCGGTAACCTTGGCTGAACGGCAACGGCGGGGACGGAACCTCGTGAATGCCGTTGTGGGTGAAGAGCTGGGAACCGGGGATGAGAAGGCTGCAGGTGACGCCAGGCAGCTTGGCGAGGCGCCGATGCTTGGCATCGAGATAAGTACGGACCCCACCACTGGCGGGGGCATAGAACATCGTAACGTCGGCAATGTGCAACGAGCCGCTCCTCTTGAAGACTTCCCTGTCGATACGGCGCATTCCTGGGAATGGCGATGACTACATTGCAGTATATCTTTTTACTGCCACAGGGCGTTCACACCAAAGTGGTAGCCTGCCGCCGCCGCTTCCGGCGCCGGCAGGCCGTTACCGCGTTCACTCGGCGGGCGCGGCCACCAGCGAGCGCGTCGCTTCACGGGCTTCGACGAGCTTGACGCGCAGTGAGCCGCCGAGCTGATAACGCAGCTCACCGTCGATCCGGATGCGGCCTTCCTTGTCGTCGATCGCCATCTGGTTGCGGTCGCTGTGAATCAGCGGCGCCGGCACGAAGGCGGTGGCGCCGTTGGCCGTCAGACGGACGCGCATGCCACCACGGCGGATGTCGATGATATCGGCGTCGAAAACTTCACCCTTTTCGATGGTGGCGCCCAGATAACGCACGTAAAGCCAGTCTTTGACGTCACGCTCGGCCATTCGGTTCAGTCGGCGACGTTCGGTCAACTGCTCCGTCAGCTGCTGGCTGGCCTCGGCCGGCGCCGCTTCGGACTTCAACACCCGCTTGATCAGGCGATGATTGACCATGTCGCCGTACTTGCGGATCGGCGATGTCCAGGTGGCGTAGGCGGGAAGCCCGAGGCCGAAGTGCGGCCCCGGCCGGGCCGACATGTTGGTGTAGCCCTGGAAGCGCCGCAGGCGGGCATCCAGCCAGGCGTCCTCACGCGCGTCCAGCGTCCGGCGCAGCTCCTTGTAGCGCGGCAGCTCGGCGAGCTGCTCACGCTCGACGGCGATTTCCTGGGTGGCCAGGAACTCGACGGCCTGGTCGATCTTCTCCGGCTCGAAGGCGTTGTGGACGTTGAAGATACCGTGGCCGATCTCCTTGGCCAGCAGGTCGGCGCAGCAGGCGTTGGCAACGATCATCGCCTCTTCGATCATGCGCTGGCCGATGCGACGCTCTTCGATGACGATGCCCAGCACATTGCCGGCGTCGTCGAGGTCGAACGCATAGTCCGGACGATCCTTGAATACCAGCGTGTTGGCTTCCCGCCAGGCCGCGCGGGCCCGGGCGAGGTCGGCCAGCGCCTCGAGCTGCCCGGCGATGGGCGCAGCCGGCGCCTCGGCGCCGGATCGCCCCTCGATCCAGTCGGAGACATCGTCGTAGGCCAGACGGGCCTGGGAGCGAATCGTGGCGGCGAAAAAGCGGTACTCGCCCAGCGTGCCGTCGCGGCCGACCTGCAGCCGGCAAGCCAGCACCGGGCGATCCACGTCCGGCTTCAGCGAGCACAGGTCGTCGGCCAGCGCTTCCGGCAGCATGGTGATGTTCTGGCCCGGCAGGTAGACCGTGAAGGCGCGGGTGCGGGCCTCCTTGTCGGCCGGGTGGGACTCGTCGACATAGGCGGTTGGGTCGGCGATCGCGACCGTCATCGTCCAGCCGTCGTCGGTCGCTTCGACCCGCAGCGCATCGTCCATGTCCCGCGTCTTCTCACCATCGATGGTGAAGAACGGCTCGGCGGTCAGGTCCTCGCGCACCAGGCCCTCGTCCTGCAGCGGCCACGCTTCGGCCGCTGGCGGACACTCCTGTTCGAGCGCGTGGCGTGCCAGGGTGACGCGCCACGGCACCGCCGGGTCGTCGCTCTTGACCACCAGCTCGTCGATCTGGGTGAAGAACCCCCTGTCGTCGGGGCGCAGCGGATGGCGAATCAGGCGCGCGACGACCCAGTCGCCGTCGGCGATGTCGGACTCCTCCAGCGAGCGCTTGAGGCGTGCCTTCAGCGACAGGTTGATCGAGGGGTGGTCGGGAATCACGGCCAGGCGGCCGTCGCGTTTCTGCACGCGGGCCACGAAGCGATCCAGCGATGCCTCGATCAGCGTCTCGGGGTCTGCCTGTTTCTTGTCGCCATCCTGCTTGATCACCGCTTCGATGCGGTCGCCGTGAACGACCTGCTTCATGGCGGGGGGCGGAATGAAGTAGGAGGTGCCGTCTTCGGCTTCGAGAAACCCGAAGCCCTTGTCGGTGGCCTTGATGGTGCCCTGGACACGCGGCGTGTTGGCGCGGATGTCCTGCTTCAGCTGGGCCAGAAGAGAGTTGTTCTGCAGCATCGGATCGGATCGGTCGGTGGACGAGAGCGACACTATACGGATTCCGGGTTGGCCACGCCAATCGCACGCGGCCCCTCGAGGTAGCGTCGACCGGGACGCTCTCGGGGACGCGGGGAGGTGCGACCAAAGTCGTCCCCCACGGGACTGGTGAATTGGTATTCGACTGGTTATGTTGGTGGTATTGAACTGGTATCAGTCAACGTCACTTTGGAACCGACCTTCATGGCACCGACGCTATCCCGGCTCAAGCTGGATGCCGCCCAGTCGACCCCGCTCTATCGCCAACTGGCCCAGCAACTGGTCGAAGCGATCGAGGCGGGGGACTGGGAGACCGGCGAGGCCTTGCCCTCGGAGCGGGTCCTGGCGGAGTCGCTCAGCATCTCGCGGATCACCGCGCGCAAGGCGCTCGACCGACTCGTGGCGCTGGGGCTGATTCAGCGCACCCACGGCTCCGGGACGTTCATCGCGCCGCGACTCAACCAGTCGCTGACACGTCTGACCAGCTTTACCGAACTGCTGGTTCAGCGCGGTCATCGGCCCAGCTCGCGCTGGCTGAGCCGCTGCTCGGGGACTCCCACGGTGGAAGAGAGCCTGCGTCTCGGCTTGAGTGCGGACCACCAGGTCTCGCGGCTCAAACGCCTGCGGTTGGCGGACGATGTGGTCGTCGCCGTCGAGGAGAGCTGCCTGCCGAGTCGGGTCCTGCCCGACCCGGAGAGCGTCACCCATTCGCTCTATCGCCATCTCGACGATCTGGGTACGCCGATCGTGCGGGCCCTGCAGCACGTCTCGGCGGTCAACGCCGACGCCGAGCTGGCGCAATTGGCGCAGGTGCCGCCGTCCCAGGCGCTGTTGATGATGACGCGCCTCGGCTATCTGGCCGACGGCCGCCCCGGGGAGCTGACGGTGACCTACTGCCGCACCGACTACTACGACTTCATGGTGGAGTTGACCCAATGAGATCGCGCGAACGGGAGACGGCATGCTCTACGGCAATATTCTGACCCCCCGGGGATGGCGACTGGGCACGCTGGAGTGGCGCGATGGCCGGATAGCCGCCATCGGTGGGGAGCCGGTCGATCCCACGACCAACGCGCATCCCCGGCTGCTGCCGGGGTTCGTCGACCTGCACGTGCACGGCGGCGGCGGGGCGGACGCCATGGAGGGGGGCGATGCCGCCGCGATCATGGCGCGAACCCATGTCCGTTTCGGCACCACCAGCCTGCTGGTGACCACCATGACGGCACCGCTGCCCGATATTCGTCAGGCGCTACGGGACATCGCCCGCACCATGGATCGACCGCCGGCCGGGGCGGCGCGGCTGCTGGGCGTCCATCTCGAGGGACCCTATCTCAATCCCGGCAAGCTGGGCGCGCAGCCCCCGTATGCCCACCCCGGCGCGATCGCGGACGTCGAGGCGCTGATGGAACTGGCGCCGATCCGGCTGCTGACGCTGGCGCCCGAGCTTTCGGGCCATGCCGCGCTCATTGGCCAACTCCGCGAGCGCGGCGTCCGCGTGCAGATGGGGCATACCCTGGGCAGCTACGAGGAGGGCGTGGCCGGACTCGAGCATGGCGCCCACGGCTTCACCCACCTGTTCAATGCCATGACCGGGCTCCACCATCGCAAGCCCGGCATGGTCGGGGCGGCACTGGCGCACGCCGACTATGCCGAAATCATCCCCGATCTGCTGCATGTGCATCCCGGCGCCATTCGTACGGCACTGCGCTGCATTCCCCATCTCTTCGGCGTGACCGATTCCACGGCCGCCGCCGGCATGCCCGATGGCGAGTACCGTCTCGGCGAGCAGCACGTCACCAAGTGCCTGGGCGGCGTTCGCCTGGCCGACGGCACGCTGGCGGGCAGCACGCTGACCATGGACCAGGCGTTGCGCAATCTGGTCCAGATCGGTCTCGAGCTGGGCGACGCCTCTCGGCGGTTGTCGCAGTATCCCGCCGATTTCCTCGGTGAGAGCGAGATCGGACGGATCGAGATCGGCTGTCGGGCCGATGTCGTGGTCATGGATGCCCGCCTTGAGATCGATGCCGTCTACGTCGGAGGCGAACGGGTCCACCGCCCCTCGTCGGCCTCGGACGACCCGACCACACCCCAGGCGGCCGGCGCGTCGCAGGAGAGAGACCAATGTCGTTGATGCTTCAAGAGGCGCAGAGCGCGCCGGATTGCCTGCGAGCCCAATGGCGGGCCAACGCCGCCATCCTCTCCGAGCTCGGCAGCGCCCTGCGCGGGGCGGACCTGCATGGCGCGCTGACGGTGGCGCGGGGCAGCTCCGATCACGCCGCTGCCTACTTTGCCTATCTCGGCATGAAGCACCTGGGTCTGCCGATGGCCTCGGTGCCGCCGTCGTTGACGACCGTCGCCGACACGCCGTGGCGGGTTCGCGGGCAACTGGCGGTGGCGATCTCGCAGTCCGGCGCCAGCCCCGATCTCATCGCGACCCAGCGGGCCCTGGTCGATGGCGGCGCGTTAAGCGTGGCGCTGGTCAACACGCCGCACTCGCTGTTGGGCGAGACTTCGGAGCACGAGATCGCGCTACACGCCGGCGTCGAGAAGAGCGTCGCCGCCACCAAGAGCTATCTGGCCACGCTGGCCGCCTGTGCGCACCTGATCGGGGCCTGGGCGGAAGACGACACACTGCTGGCGGCGTTGAAAGCGCTGCCGTCAGCGCTCGAGACGGCGGCGCAGCAGGAGTGGCAGCCGGCGGTGGATGCGCTGGTCGATGTCGACAGGATGCTGGTCATCGGCCGCGGCGTAGGCCTTGCCGTGGCCCAGGAGGCCGCGCTCAAGTTCAAGGAGACCTGCGCCATCCAGGCCGAGCCGTTCAGTGCCGCCGAGGTTCGTCACGGGCCGATGGCGCTGATCGGCCCGGGCTATCCGGTCCTGGTCCTCGCGCCACCGGGGCCGGACCAGCCCGGGTTGCTGGAGCTGGCCGAGTGGCTGGAGAGCATCGGCGCCAGGGTGCTGCTGGCCGCCGACGAGAGCGTCGGGTCGCGCCAGTTGACGCTGGTCGATGGCGGTCATGACGACCTGCAGCCGCTGTCGGTGATCCAGAGCTTCTACGTGATGGCGGCCAGGCTGGCCGTCGCCCGTGGCGGCGATCCGGATCAGCCTCGTCACCTGCAGAAGGTGACGCGAACGCTGTGAGTCGTCGGTGATGTCTTGCGTTGCCGCGAATCGCCGCCTGACCTGAATGGCAGCACGTGGCGAATCGGTCGGGATTGGAACAACAACAAGTCGGGAGTCTTCATGTCATCCACATCACGGTTTCTCTGCGCCCCGCTGCGCGGGGTGGTGGTTCCACTCGGCGAAGTGCCGGATCCGGCCTTCGCCGAAGGCGCCCTGGGGCCAGGGGTCGCCATCGACCCGTTGGACGAGACGCTGCATGCGCCATTCGACGGCGAGGTCATCCAGTGCGCGCGGACCGCACATGCGCTCACGCTGCGCGACGATCACGGCCATGAATGGCTGTTGCACATCGGCATCGATACCGTCGACCTGGGCGGAGAGGGATTCGAGCTGCTGGTCGCGACCGGCGAGCGTGTCTCCGTCGGCGATCCGCTGTGCCGGTTCGATGTCGACGGGCTTTCCCGGCGTGCCAAGGCCCTGGTCACGCCGATCGTGGTGACCAACGCCTCCGACCTCGCCTTGGAGACGCTGGTCAAGCCGGGGACGATCGTCGACAAGGGCGAGGTGCTGCTGCAGTGGCAGGCACCGGTCCCGGCGGCGGAGACCGCCGGTCGGGAGGTCCCCACCCAGGCGTCCGCCCGCGGAGAGGCAACGATCGCTGCCGCCCACGGCCTGCATGCCCGCCCGGCGTCGAGGCTAAGGTCGATCGCCCAGAAGCACGACGTCGAACTGAGGCTGGCGCGAGACGACGAGGCCGGTAAAGACCGATCCGACGTCGACGGCGCGAGCGTCGCCAGCCTGAGCGCGTTGCTCAACCTGGGCCTGATCCGGGGCGACCGGGTTCTGGTCACGGCTTGCGGAGCGGCGGCCCAGGCCGCGGTCGACGCGGCCGTCATGCTGCTGGAGACGCCCGAGCACGATGCCGGTCGGGCCGATGTTTCCGCCGGCCCGAGCGTCGCACCCGCCGCGGAGGCGACGCCGGGCACGTTGAACGGTCTGTCGGCGAGCCCGGGCCTGGCTGTCGGCCCGCTGGTCCGCTACCGGGCCGCACTACCCAGCGTTGCCGACACCGCCGACGACCCCGAACGGGAGCGAAGGGCGCTGGCCGCTGCCGTGGCCGAGGTGGATGCTGACCTGGAACGGTCGATGCGCGCGGCCGGGTCGCGTGGACAGCAGGCCGAGGCGGATATCTTCGAGGCGCACCGGGCCTGGCTGGACGACCCCGATCTGCGGGCGTCGGCGAAATCGAAGATCGCGGAGGGCGCCAGCGCCGGACGCGCCTGGTACCTGGCCCTCGAGACCGAGATCCAGCGCCTGCGTGGCAGCGGCAACGCGTTGCTGGCCGGTCGGGCCGACGATCTCCACGATCTGCAGCGTCAGGTCATGCAGCGCTTCGCTACCCACGACGCCGTCGCCACCACCGGACTCGAAGGGGCGATCCTGGTCGCGCGGGAAATGACCCCCTCGCAGTTCGTCGAGGTCGCGGGGCAGATCGGCGGGCTGTGCCTGGCGGGCGGCGGCTCGACCTCCCACGTCTCGATTCTGGCTCGGACACGAGGGTTGCCCTGTCTGGTGGCGATGGGGGATGCCCTGCTGGAGGCCAGCGGCGAACGGGTCTGCCTCGATGCCGACCGGGGGCGGCTGGAGCTGGCCCCCGACGAGCGGCGCCTGGCGGCGGTCGAGGCCGAGCAGGCGCGCCAGCGCCAGCGCTCCGAGGCCGACCTGGCCGTCGCCTTCGAGCCGGTGACGATGCGCGACGGGCGCCATCTTCATGTCGCCGCCAATATCGCCTCCGGCGCGGAGGCGCAAGGTGCCCTGGACGCCGGTGCCGACGGGGTCGGGCTGATGCGCAGCGAATTCCTGTTCCTGGCGCGGCAGGCCGCGCCGGATCTCGCCGAGCAGCAGGCCGAGTATCGCGCCGCCGTCGAGGCGATGGCGGGAAGGCCGGTGGTCGTCCGGCTGCTGGATATCGGGGCCGACAAGCAACTTCCCTACCTGGCGCTTCCCGCGACGCCCAACCCGGCGCTGGGGGAACGTGGCGCGAGACTGTGGCAAGCGCATCCCGAGATGTTCGACACCCAACTGGATGCGTTGCTGGAAGCGGGTCGCGGGCTGCCGGTCTGCGAGGATGGCCTGACGAGACTACGACTGATGGTGCCGATGATCGCGGACGTCGGCGAGCTGCGCTGGGTGCGCCGGCGGTTGGCGACGAGGGCTGCCGCGCTCGGCATCGAACGGCTGCCGTCGCTCGGCGCCATGGTGGAAGTGCCGACGGCGGCGCTCTGTGCCGGTACTCTCGCCGGCGAGGCGGATTTCCTCTCCATCGGCACCAACGACCTGACCCAGTACGCCCTGGCGATGGATCGTGAAGTCGCATCGCTGGCGGCGCGCAGCGATGTGCTGCATCCGGGGGTGCTACGTCTGATCGCCCTGTGTCTCGAGGGCGCCGGCGGTCGATGCCCGGTGGCGGTCTGCGGCACCGCGGCAGGTGATCCGCTGGCGGGGGCGTTGCTGGCCGCCATGGGCGTCGACGAACTCTCCGTCGAACCGGCGCGGGTGGCGGTGGTCAAGGCGACGCTGCGCAGGCTGGACGCCGAAGCGTTGGCGGCGCAGCTCCCGGCGCTGCTGGCACTGGACGATGCGGCCGCGGTGAGAGAGGCACTGGCAACGATGCTGGCATCGTCCGCCGAAGCGGCGACACCCGCCTCCGGCGACGCCACGACCTCCACCGACACGACAACAAGATCCTGAGGACTCGTCATGACCACCACCTTCGGTTCCCGGCTCATGGCCGGTCTGCAGAAACTCGGACGCTCGCTGATGCTGCCGATCGCGGTGCTGCCGGTGGCAGGGCTGCTGCTGCGCCTGGGCCAGCCCGACCTGCTCGACATCGGCTTCGTCGCCAACGCGGGCAATGCGATCTTCTCCAACCTGGCGCTGATCTTCGCCATCGGCGTGGCGGTCGGCTTCGCCGATGATGACAACGGCGCGGCCGGGCTGGCGGGGGTGATCGGCTACCTGGTGCTCAACGCGGTGCTGGAGACGCTGAACCCCGACATCAACATGGGCGTGCTGTCGGGCATCATCATCGGCAGCGTGGCCGGTGTGCTCTACAACCGCTACAAGGCGATCAAGTTGCCGGATTATCTGGCCTTCTTCGGCGGGCGGCGCTTCATTCCCATCGTCACCGGGCTCTCCGCCGTCGTGCTGGGCGGCCTCTTCGGTCTGATCTGGCCGCCGATCCAGCAGGGCATCGATCAACTGGGGCAGTGGCTGATCGACGCCGGCGATCTGGGCCTGTTCGTCTACGGCGTGCTCAACCGGATTCTGATCGTGACCGGGCTGCACCACGTGCTCAACAGCTTCGTGTGGTTCGTCTTCGGCAGTTTCGACGGCGTCACCGGCGATCTTAACCGCTTCTTCGCCGGCGATCCGACCGCGGGCAGCTTCATGACCGGCTTCTTCCCGGTGATGATGTTCGGCCTGCCCGCCGCCGCGCTGGCGATGTACCACGCCGCGCCGCGCTCCCGCCGGGCTCAGGTCGGCGGCCTGCTGCTGTCTCTGGCCTTGACCGCCTTCCTGACCGGCGTGACCGAGCCGATCGAGTTCTCGTTCATGTTCCTGGCGCCCGCCCTGTACGCGATGCATGCGGTTCTCACCGGTATCTCGATGGCGTTGATGGACATGCTCGACGTCAAGCTGGGGTTCACCTTCTCCGCCGGGGCGTTCGACTACGCGCTCTCCTATGGCCTCTCGACCAACGGCTGGATGATGATCCCGGTGGGACTCTGCTACTTCGCGCTCTATTACGGCATCTTTCGCTGGGCGATCGTGCGTTTCGACCTGCCGACCCCCGGGCGCGAGCCGGAACTGGCGACGAGTAGCGTCAGCCACGACGCCGGCGAGCGCGGGCCCGCCTTCGTGACCGCGCTGGGCGGGGCGGCCAACATGGTCAGCGTCGGCGCCTGTACTACCCGGCTGCGGCTGGTGATGCACGACGATGCCGCGATCGACGAGCCAGCGCTCAAGGCGCTGGGGGCCCGCGGCATTCTGCATCTGCGCGGTGGTGGCCTGCAGGTGATCCTGGGGCCGATCGCCGATGCCGTGGCCGACGACATCCGAGTGGCGGTACGCGATCACGGCAAGACGCTGGAGACGGCGCCGGCGGTCGGGGACGATACGGTACCGACCGATGCCCGGCTCGACGAGGCGTCGCGCCAGGCGTGGATGGCGGCGCTGGGTGGCGCCGAGAACATTCGCCACGTCGCCGCGGTGGCCACCACCCGCCTGCGGCTGGAGCTGGGGGATCGCGGGAAAGTGGACGAGTCCGCGCTGGCGGGGCTGGGCGCCGCCGGTATCCAGGACCTGGAGCACGGTGTCGTCCATCTGGTGCTGGGGCGCCAGGCGGGGGCGATAGCCAACGGCATCGATACCAAGCCTGCCTGACGGGAGGCCCGTCCAGGCCCGGGCGGGACGTTTTCCGTACAGGGCATCGCGCCAGTCGCCGAATCGGCGGTTGGTGCTTTGCGTTCGGTCTTTGACACCGTTCGCCCGAAGCTCGAAGCTGCTATCGACAGCGCCCCGCAGCCGGCGCTTGTCGAAGCCCCATGCCGCCGACCCGAGGAGACTCCATGTCCCAGTACCTGATCGCCAGCGATCTCGACAACACGCTGTTGAATGCCGAGCATCGCGTCGATGCCCTGACCCGCGACACCCTGCAGGCGCTGTCGGCTCGGGGTCACGTGATCGCGCTGGCCTCCGGACGCCACTACCAGGATATCGCGGCGATCCGGCGCCAACTGGACATTTCCGCCTGGATCATCAGCAGCAACGGTGCCCATGTGCACGACACCGACGATCGTGTCGTCAGCGACACGCTGGTGCCCACGGAGCTGGTCAGGGCGCTGGTGGATCTGCCGCGACCGCCATCGGTCAGGCTCAATCTCTACACCCACGACCGCTGGTTGATCGATGCCGAAGCGCCGGAGCTGCTACCGCTGCATGCGATGACCGGCTTCACCTACCAGGTCGACGAGATGGCCGATCTGGACAGTGAGCACGTCGGCAAGGTGCTCTACATCGGCGAACCGGCGCTGCTGAAGCCGCTGGAGCTCACCCTGAGGGAGCGCCACGGCGAGGCGCTGCACATCACCTACTCGGCGGCCAACTCGCTCGAGATCATGCAGCGGGGAGTGAACAAGGCGACGGCGCTGAGCCGGGCGCTCAGGGCGCTCGATCTTCCTACCGAGAGAGCGCTGGCGTTCGGCGACAACTTCAACGACGTCGAGATGCTGACGCTGGCGGGTCACGCCTACGTGGTCTCCAATGCTCATCCCGACGTCATCGGACAACTGCCACGGGCGAAGACCATCGGCGCCCACCACGAGTCTGCGGTGGCGCATGCCCTGCGGGAGTTCTTCGCGCTCGAGTGAGGGCGCGACGGCGGGCTTCAGCGCGGCTCCGCGCGATCGTCCAGCCTGCGCAGCTGCTGCCAGACCTCGCGGCGGAGGTCGGCCAGCCGTGGCTGTTCGTCCCCCTCGAACGCGATCGGTCGAATCGTGCGCATGGCACGCAGCCCCAGGCGCGCGGTCAGCAGTCCGGCACCGAGGCCCTGCCCGGCGCGGGTGGACAGCTTGGCCGCCAGGTTCATCGACAGCAGGTCCATGCCGGCGTCGCTGACCATCTCGCTGGCACCGGCGAAAGCCATGTTGCGCAGGACTTCCCGGAACAGTCGCAGGCGGCTGGCATAGCCGAGCTGCAGGCCGTAGAGCGCGGCAATGCGGTCGAGCATGGCGATGTTGCGCCAGGCCATCAGGGACATGTCGACCAGCGTCAACGGGCTGACCGCGACCATCACGGCGGTCTCCCCAGACATCCGGGTCACCAGCCGTCGTGCCGCCCGATCGCGCGGATGCAGGAGATAGTGGGCGATCAACTGGCGGGTCTCCTGGGCGGTGTGATGCGACTGGTGAGCGGCGAGAAAGGATTGCCACTGGGGGTGGTCCCTGGGCAGGCCCATCTGCTCGCGCAGCTCTCCGGCCAGGGTCAGCGGGTCCGTGTGGGGGGCCGGGGCGTCGTCGACCCACTCCTCGTCCAGTTGCCGGCGCAGGCGAGCGTGCCGGCGCAGCTTGCGCAGCCGCCAGAGTTCGCCGAACAGCGCCCGGGCGCCCAGGCCAACGGCAGTCAGGCCGATCAGACTCCAGGCGCCGGCGAGCCAGTCGCCGCCGAGGGTCGAGAGGTAGAGCGTCTGGGCGGCCTCCAGGGTGCCGAGGCCCAGCGCGCCGCCGAGGATGATCATCAATCCCCAGCGCCGTTTGCGCGGTGGCGCGATCGCGGCATCGATGGCGGGGGAGTCGGGGATCTCGTCCTGGTGGTAGGGATCGCTCGCCTGGGTGGGCAGATAGTGCCGCGCGCCCTGAAGTGCGGTGGGCTCCCCAGGGGCGGGGGCATCGTCGAGGCTGAAGCGCTGTCCGGGCCGAGGATCGCTCATCGCAGTTTGTCTCCCATCAGCCACTCCAGGGCGGCATCCATGCGGATGTGAGGTAGCGCCTGGGACCGGCAGGGCGCCGGTCGAAAGGCGGTGAAGTCGAACCCCTGGCGTTGCCAGAACCCTCTCTCGGGGAGCCTGTCGGGGACGTCGCCGGGGTAGATCAGCACTGGCTCTCCGTCGAGACCGTGGCCGCGAAGTGCCGGCTGTCGCTTGCCGTCGGTCTCTATCTCCCGGGTTTCGGTGGCGCGTATCGAGGCCAGGGAGAACGCCCGCACCGGTACGTCCGCGTAGCGCAGGTCCTTGATCGGTTCGGCCAGCAGCGATTCGAGCAGCGCCACCAGGTTGGCATGCTGGTCCGGCGTGACGTGATCCGCCTTGGTGGCGGCGATCGCCAGGCGGTCGATGCGCGGCGAGAACAGGCGGTTGATCAGGCTGCGTTTGCCGTAGTCGAAGCTCCGCATCAGGGTCGCCAGCGCGTCGGAGAGATCCTCGAAGCGCTCCGGGCCGGCGTTGAGCGCGCCAAGCACGTCGACTAGCACGATCTGGCGGTCGAAGCGGCGGAAATGCTCGCGGTAGAAGGGTTTGACCACATGCTGCTGATAGAAGCGAAAGCGCTTTTTCAGCGTCTGGTAAAGGCTGCCGGCGGGTAGCGCCTCGAGTGTCTGGCGATCAGACTCCCCGACGCCCGGTAGCGGAAAGAACTGCAGCACCGGGGCTCCCTGCAGGTCGCCGGGGAGCAGGAAGCGGCCCGGCTGCAGGTGGGAGAAGCCGGCTTCCCGCGCGCTGCGCAGCGAGGCCGCGTAGTGCTCGGCGAGTTCGGCCAGGCGGGATTCGTCCACTTCCTCGTCGGGGCGATGCCGGTCGAGCGCCGCGCGCCAGGCTTCGGCATGCTGCCGGCGCTCCGGCCCCGTTCGTCGGAGCTGGCTTTCACTCCAGCTGAGAAAATCGTGCTCGAGCAGCGGCAGATCCAGCAGCCACTCGCCAGGGTAGTCGATCAGGTCGAGCGTCAGCGTCGCCGTGTCGCCCAGCAGGCCTCTTGCGCGCCGGGTCTTGTAGCGCAACTGCAGGCGCAGTTCGCTGATGCCGCGCGTCGGCTCGGGCCAGCGTGGCGGCGTCGATTCGAGCGCGGCGATCGCTTCGTCGTAGGGAAAGCGAGGGATCCCGAGATCCGGCTGCGAGATCCGCTGCGCGCCGAGCAGGCGCTCCTCGCGGGCGGACTTGAGCAAGTCGAGACGCGCATCGATACCGGCATGGCGCAACTGGTTGACCAGCGACGTCAAGAACGCCGTCTTGCCGGCGCGGGAGAGCCCGGTGACCGCCAGTCGCAGTTGGCGATCCCGGCCGCGATCGAGCAGATTCCGAAGTTCGTGAGTCAGGTGTCGGGCCATCGCCTCTATTTCCGAAGAAACCAGTCCGCATGGTAAACGATAACGGCGGTCGTCAGGGAACCCCGGGCAGGTAGGGCAGAGCCGAAAACGACGACGCCTCGCACCAGAGGCGAGGCGTCGTCGGGTTGTGGTTCGACCCCGGTCGCGTCAACCGGCGAAGGCGAAGTAGATCGCGAAGACCAGGATCAGCAGCACGATCGCTACCGGTACCGCCCCCTTCCAGGGCGTCAGATCGACCGCCTTGACGTCCTCGTGCACCCAGGCCTCGCGGCGCGGCGCGATCTTGCCGATCAGCAGCATGCCGAGCACCAGCACCACGAAGACGCCGGCCACGAAGTGATACTGGTTGGTGATCTCCAGGATGCCGTTGAACGGCGGCACGAAGTAGCCGGCCGCAATCAGTACGATGCCGCCGATCAGCCCGAAGATGGCAGCGGACTCCGGCACCCGCTTGGTCAGCAGGCCCACGATCACCACCGCCAGGATCGGGATGAAGTAGATCGCATTCATCGTTTGCAGGTAGTCGAAGAGACTGTCCTGGCCGGCCAGCAGCGGGGCGATCACCATGGCCGCGACGGCCATGACCCAACCGAAGATCTTGCCGGCGTTGACCACCTGCTGCTCGCTCGCTTCCTTCTTGAATATCCCTTTGTAGATACCCAGGCTGAACAGTGTCGTGGTGCTGTTCAGGGCCGAATTGAACGACGACAGGATCGCACCGACCATGACGGCGGCGAAGAAGCCGGTCAGCCAGGGCGGCAGCAGGTGGAAGACCAGGTAGCCATAGGCCTGGTCGCCGGCGATGCCCTCATCGGCGTAGAGCTGGTAGGCGATGATCCCGGGCAGTACCAGGTAGAGCGGTCCGAGGAGCTTGAGGAAACCGGTCAGCAGGACGCCTTTCTGGCCTTCGGAGAGGCTCCTGGCGGCAAAGGTGCGCTGGATGATCTGCTGGTTGGTGGACCAGTAGAACAGGTTGATCAGGAAGACGCCGGTAAACAGTGTCGGCCAGGGGACCTGCTGATCCGGGCGACCCAGGGAGTTGAGGCGTTCGGGCTGGGCCTGCTGGATGGCCTGCCAGCCGGCCGCGATACCGTTGCCATCGCCGGCGGCGTTGAGACCCAGATAAACGATCAGGAAACCGCCGACCAGCAGGCCGATGGCATTGATGGTGTCGGAGACGGCGACCGTCCGCAGGCCGCCGAACAGGGCGTAGATCGCGCCGATGATGCCGACACCCCAGACCGTCAGCCACAGCAGCGTGGTGCTGGACTCGATGCCCGTCAGTACCGGCAGATCCAGCATCCCCTGAAGACCGACGGCACCGGAGTAGAGAATGATCGGCAGCAGGATGACCGCGTAGGCGACCAGGAAGATGACGTTGCAGATCAGTTGCGTCGTCGGGCCAAACCGCGCCTGCAACAGTTGTGGAACGGTGGCAATACCGCTGCGCAGGAAGCGGGGCAGAAAGAACAGCGCCAGCAGCACCAGGGCGACGACGGCAACGACTTCCCAGGCCATGACGCTCAACCCGTCGGAGAAGGCCGCGCCGTTGAGACCGACCATCTGCTCCGTCGAGAGGTTGGTCATCAGTAGCGAGCCCGCGATCAGCGGAAAGCTCAGGCTGCGACCGGCGAGAAAGTAGCCCCGCGTATTGCTGAGATCGTCACGGTGAGTGATACGCCACGTAATCAAGGCGACCAATCCCGTAAAGAAGAGGAACGAGATCAGAGTCCATGCATGCATAGAGGTGTCCTGGTTGAATGCATCCCAATGGCGGCTCGGGAAGGGAGCTGTCGCCACGTTACCCGGGCAGTGTTGGGCACCGGGCGACAAAGCGCCATTCTCCATTTGTCTGACATAGCCCGATCAATGTGTAGGCGTTTGGCCTGTGGGTCCCTGCATCGGAACGCCATGTCGCCGGAGAACCGCGCAGCGTGATGGCAAGGCCGGACGTCGCGCTCAGTCGTCGATGGGAAGTTCGCTGGTCGTCAAGCTTCGATGGCAGTGCGGTTCGAGAGAGACCACGTAGTGTCCCTCGAATCGGTAGAGCGTGTACCAGGCCCGCCGCACCAGGGGGGCGAGACTCCCGCACCGGGACTCGAAATCCCTCCGCAGTGCCGTGTCGCTGCTCAATTCGAAGCCCGAGGACAGGCCTCTGCGATAGAGCTCCTGGTAGCCCCACCAGTAGCCGTTGTCGAGATAGGGCTGGATCAGCTCGGCTATCATCGGGTGCGAGGCGATCGCGTTGCGGGTCGCCCGGGCGTAGGGCAGCGCCCCGTCGATGACCAGTGGCGCGGCGTGAGGCTGCACGGCGAGATCGTCGATCAGGGTCATGGCAACGTGATCGGCGAAAAGCGCTTGCTGCCTTTGCGCATTGCCGTAGGCGTAGGTCAGGGTGAGGGGCATGCCGAGCGCGACCACCAGCAGCGGCCAGCCCATCGTGGACTGGTTGAACAGCGGCCAGCGGGAGCGCCCGAGCCACTGCAGCACGCAGAAGAGCAGTCCGGCATAGACCGCGCCGAAGCCCATCATCACTCTCGGCCGCCAGATCGGGTCGGAAAGGGCGGACAGAAAGCCGAGCCCGCCCAGCGGCAGGCAGATCGTGATCAGGGCCATGACGGCCAGGCCCGCCAGATGTCGATGGCGCCATGCCGCGATCCACAGCGTCGTGGTGGTCACGACGGCCAGCGCCATGACGAGCCACCATGTCGGGGCGCCCAGGGTGGTTGCCGCGTAGTGCCAGAATCGCCACGTCTGACCGATCAGATGACCGGGCAGCTGGTCGAACGGGGCCAGCTGGCTGTGCTTGACGCTGTAGTCGCCGTCAATCAGCCACGCGGAGACGAGCTTTGAAATCACCAGTGCCATCAAGCCCGTCGCCAGGGCCCCCAGGTGCAGGGACCAGTCGGGGCGACCCCGCAGCGAGATACTCAAGGCGACATGGAAGGCGAGCAGCACGAAGTAGACATTGGCGGCCGGCTGATAGAACAGCAGCGACGCCAGGACGCCGGCGCCTCCGGCCAGCCAGCGGAATCGTGCCTGCCAATGTCGATGTTGGCGCGGATCCAGCGCCCAGGCGATACCGGCGATGGCGCAGGCCAGCGAGAGGGCCATGGGAAGCGCGTCGAACTGGTAGGAGAGGTTTTGTAGGAAAAACGGCTGTACGACGAGAATCAGCATCGCAAGCCAGGCGTGACCGGTGTCGAATGCCAGCAGACGGCGTCGCCACGGCAGAATGGCCGCAGCGACGGCGGCCAGGCCCAGCCATAACGGCAGCGGCGCGAGATCGGCGAGGCGAGGGCCGCCGTTGAGCAGCAGCGAAACGAGACTGGAGAGTGGGCGACCGTTGGAGACCCAGCCCATCTCGCCATGGAAACTGCGCCAGATGTCGTCCCGGTAGAGTCGATCGGCCTGGATCAGGGGGTAGCTGAAAATGACGAGATACGCCATCATGCCCAGCCAACGGCGCAACCCGGTCGTCGCGGCCCCTTGATCGAAGTGCGAATCCATGGGCATGCAGCGATCTCATCCGTCGGTGAACCGGGTGCGCTATTCAGTCAGGCAGTCGTGGGCCGACAACGAGGTCTTCCCGTACCCGCAGTGTAGCGTATGCTAGACTGCGGCGGTACGGAGCAAGGAGGCTTCGCTATCTCGTCGTCCTCATCGTGAGTTGCGTCGGCTGCCGGCATTCCTGGTGGCACGGCTTTATCGGCTCGGCATGGCTGACCGTTTTTTACAGCATCGGTATGCACGGCCTTGAACGCCTCGAGCTCGTTGATATCGGCCAAGATAGTTATGACAGGAGTATGAGTGTGAGTGCATCGATCCGGCGGAATAACCTTGAAAAACGCAAGGCGCTTCTTCCGGTGGTAGCCCTGACAGGGTTGCTACTCAGCGGTATCGCCCAAAATGTGTTGGCTTTTGGTTTCGATGATGTCGCGAAGAAAGCCGAGGACCTTTCGCAACAGGGTTACAGCGAACCCGAACAGAACCTGCCGGAGGCGCTGAGCAATCTGGATTACGGCCAGTACGAGCAGATCCAGTACAAGCGTGATCGCGATGTCTGGAGTGGAGACGGGGTGCCTTTCACCCTGAGCTTTTTCCACGAGGGCATGCATTACAACAGCGCCATTCAACTCCACAGCGTCGACGATCAGGGCGTGCACGACTTCGCCTACAACCCCGACGACTTCACCTACGGCAATCTGGATATTCCGGATAGCGTCAAGAACGACGACGATCTCGGCATCGCGGGTTTCAAGGTCAATTACGCGCTCAACCAGGCTGACCGCAAAGACGAGACGATGGTGTTTCTCGGCGCCAGCTACTTCCGTGTCGTCGGCAAGAACCAGGTCTACGGCGTCTCCGGCCGGGGACTCGCGGTCGATACCGGACTCCCTTCCGGCGAGGAGTTTCCCCGTTTCAAGGAGTTCTGGATCGTCAAACCGAGCAAGACCAGCCAGTACCTGACGATCTTCGCGCTGCTCGATTCTCCCAGCCTGACCGGTGCCTATCGCTTCGTGCTGCGCCCGGGGGCCGACACCGTCGTCGACGTCAAGTCGCGCATCTTCCTGCGTCGTCCGGTGGAGAAACTGGGCGTGGCGCCGCTGACCAGCATGTATCTCTACGGCCCCGAGCAGCCCTCATCGACGCTGAACTACCGGCCCGCCATCCACGACTCCAACGGGTTGCTGATCAGCGACTCGCAGAACGGCTGGACCTGGCGCCCCCTGGCCAATCCGGCGAAGCTGATGATCAACGAGCAGGCCACGCCGCGCCTCCGGGGCTATGGTCTGATGCAGCGGGATCACCAGTTCGACAGCTATCAGGATCTGGACAGTCGCTATGACCTGCGTCCGAGCGCCTGGATCGAGCCGCAGAACGAGTGGGGCGCCGGCAAGGTCGAGTTGATCCAGATTCCGACACCCAACGAGACCAACGACAACATCGTCTCGATGTGGCTGCCGGAAACCGCGCCGCAGCCGGGCACGCCGCTGGATTACGACTATCGTTTCACCGTCACCAAGGACGAGAGCCGCTACGTCGATCCCTCTCTGGCCTGGGTCGACCAGACGCGCCGTTCTCGCGGCGAAGTCCGCAAGGACAATCTGGTCAGAGAGGCCGACGGTTCGCTGGCATTCGTGCTGGATTTCACTGGCCCCTCGCTGTCAGGGCTCGGTGACGACGCGAACGTCAGCGTGCAGGCGAGCGTCGGCGACAACGGTGAATTGGTGGACAGCCATGCCGAGCGCAACTCGGCCATGGGCGGCTGGCGGGTCTTCGTCAAGGTCAAGCGCAGTGACAACAGCAAGCCGCTGGACATCCGCGCCTACCTGAACCAAGGCGAGAAGCGGGTTTCCGAAACCTGGTACTACCGGTTGCCCGCCAATGGCTGAAGCGACGCCCAAGAAGATGGTGTCAGCCGAGCACTACCTGGAGCGGTTGGCGCTTGAAGCCCAGGACCGGAACGAGCGGCGCAAGCTGCTCGCCAGCGACCTGGATACCCATGACATGGCTTCGCTGCACGCCGCATTGGGCGGTGGCGAGGTCGATCAGGACGATCCGGCTGCCAGTTCGGTGGGTCGCCGCCTGGCCCTGGCCTATGCCGAGCCGCCGCTGGCGCCGCCGGAGATCCTCGATACCGATGAGCGCGGCATCACCCGCTTGAAGACGGCGCCGCCGCTGAAGCGAACGCCGCTGGCTCCCGAAGGGTGGTCGACCAATCCCTTCGTGCGCTTCGGGCAGCGCTTCAAGAACTGGGCCGGCCGGGGGTTTCGTCGCAAGCACCGGGAGAGCAAACCGGCGCCGCGCTGGCAGATGATCGCGAGCGCGCGCCGCTGGGTGCTGCTGGTACTGATTTTCGGCCAGAGCTTCATCGCCGCCAACCAGATGCGGACGGTCTTGCCGGGACAGGGCCAGCAGTGGCTCGAGATCACCATCCTGGCGCTGTTCGTGCTGCTGTTCGCCTGGGTGTCCGCGGGTTTCTGGACTGCCCTGATGGGCTTCTTCCAGCTGCTTCGCGGCCGCGACCGCTATGCCATCGACTCCGAAGTCGGCGACGAACCGATCCCGGAAGACGCGCGTACCGCGCTGCTGGTCCCCATCTGCAACGAGGACGTTCCGCGGGTCTTCGCCGGTGTCCGTGCGACCATCGAGTCGTTGCGCCAGAGCGGCAACGATCAGCACTTCGACGTGTTCATCCTGAGCGACACCTTCGATCCCGATATCGCGATCCAGGAGACCCACGCGTGGCTGGCGCTGTGCCGCGATCTCGAGGCGTTCGGCCAGGTCTTTTACCGTCGACGCCAGCGCCGCGTGAAGCGCAAGAGTGGCAACCTCGACGACTTCTGTCGCCGCTGGGGCGCGCTCTACCGCTACATGCTGGTACTGGACGCCGACAGCGTGATGAGTGGCGCCTGTCTGACTCGCCTGGTTCAGATGATGGAAGCGCATCCGGATGCCGGCATCGTGCAGACCGCACCCCGGGCGTCCGGGCGATTGAACCTCTACGCCCGCATGCAGCAGTTCGCGACCCGTGTCTACGGGCCGCTGTTCACCGCCGGACTGCACTTCTGGCAGCTCGGTGAATCTCACTACTGGGGGCATAACGCCATCATCCGCATGGCGCCATTCATGCGCCACTGCATGTTGGCACCGCTGCCCGGCAAGGGCTCGATGTCCGGGGAAATCCTTTCCCACGACTTCGTCGAGGCGGCGCTGATGCGCCGCGCCGGCTGGGGCGTCTGGATCGCCTACGAGCTGGACGGCAGCTACGAGGAGATGCCGCCGAACCTGCTCGACGAGCTCAATCGGGATCGGCGCTGGTGTCATGGCAATCTGATGAATTTCAGGCTGTTCCTCTCCAAGGGCATCCATCCCGTCCATCGTGCCGTGTTCCTGACGGGGCTGATGTCCTACATCTCCGCGCCGCTGTGGTGCCTGTTCCTGGTGCTGTCGACGGCCTTGCTGGCGGTTCACACGCTGAGTACGCCCAACTATTTCCCCGAACCGGGGATGATGTTTCCGGTGTGGCCTCAGTGGAATCCGACGCTGGCGGTCGGTCTGTTCGGGGCTACCGCGACGCTGCTGTTCCTGCCCAAGGTGTTGAGCGTGATCCTGGTGTGGGTCCAGGGGAGCCGCCAGTTCGGTGGGCCCCTCAAGGTACTGGCGAGCATGGTTCTGGAGTCGCTGTTCTCGATGGCGTTGGCTCCTGTGCGGATGCTGTTCCACACGCGTTTCGTACTGACCTCGATCATGGGGTGGGCGATCCAGTGGCGCTCGCCGTCACGCGAGAACAGCGACACCACCTGGGGCGATGCGATTCGCAATCACTGGAGCCAGACCCTCATCGGCGCCGTCTGGGCGGTGGGCGTCTACTTCATGGAGCCGACGTTCCTGTGGTGGCTGTCGCCCATCGTGGGGGCCATGATGATCTCGATCCCGGTGTCCGCGCTGTCCAGTCGCGTCTCCCTCGGCAGCGCCTGCTTCCGCGCACGACTGTTTCGGATTCCCGAGGAGACGCATCCGCCACGCGTGCTGCGCAGGATGGTGCGTCATCTGGGCAGGATGAACGCGGCTGCCCCCACGCCGAATTTCGTCCAGATAGTGGTGGACCCGGTGTCGAATGCGCTGGCAACGGCGCTCGGCACCTCGCGACATGGCCATGCCGAGCCGTTGAAGCGGCGACGCCACGAGCGCGTGAGTCAGGCGCTCAAGCAGGGGCCGGCGGCGATGAACAACCTCGAGCGTCTGGCGTTCCTGGATGATCCGGTGATGCTGTCCCAGCTGCACTGGAGAGTGTGGGGCGATGCCGAGGCCCACCGGAGCTGGCATGAGCACGGCCTGCCCTCGAGAGCCTCCCTGCGGGTGCCGGCCTTCGGCTGACGCGGCAGCGGCGCTTTCATCGTGCCATCAGGCAAACGGGTCGACTTTGGTCGACCCGTTTGCCTGTTATTCTTCGAAGATTCGTCGATTGATGACTATGCTTGTGCAAGGCGGTACCGGACCGCTTGTCGGTTATTCAACCCGAAGGGAATCAAGGAGTAGGACTATGGGCTTTATCTTGTGGCTGATCATCGGAGGCATTGCCGGCTGGATCGCCGGGAAGGTCATGCGCGGCGGCGGCTTCGGCATCCTCGGCAACATCGTCGTCGGCATCGTCGGTGCCGTGATCGGTGGCTTCCTGTTCAGCCTGCTGGGGTTGTCGTCGAACGGGTTGATCGGATCACTGGTCGTCGCGACCATTGGGGCGATCATCCTGTTGTGGATCGTTGCCAAGGTCAAGAAGGCCTAGCACGCACTCATACCTCGATTGGCCACGCTGATCGACTGTCGTGACGAACGGCCGCGCTCCTGCGCGGCCGTTTCGGTACAGGGGGGCGCTGCCACCGCGATGAGCCGATGACGTGTCTACCCGGCAGAATCAGGTACACTAGCGCCTTTTGACGGCCAGAGATCTGCAACGGATGCTTGATTCATCGACCGCCACGCGCAAAGAACGTTTCATAGGGCTCGAATGGCTGCGTTTCCTGCTCGGCCTCTATATCGTCATTTTCCACACGCTCCACAACTATCCTTCCATACGCGAATGGTCGCATTACGTGACCGATATCGGGTTCTTCTCGACCAGTGCCTTCTTCGTGCTATCCGGCTTTCTGCTGACGCATGTCTATCTCGACTCGTCCTATCAGATGCGCGAGCCGCCCAGGAGCTTCTGGCTGAAACGCTTCTCGAATCTCTATCCCATTCATATCGGATCGCTGATCCTTGCCATGTCGGTGTCGGCGCTGGTTGGCTACCTGGCGATAGCGCCCGGGGATAGCGATATCTCGCTGCGGTTCGTGGTCTACGACGTCAATAACGATATCGGTCAGCTCGACTGGAAAAGCCTGAACCATACCATGGGGTCGCTGGAAACCGGCATCAACCTGCTGCTCAACCTGACGCTGCTGCATGCCTGGAACCCGCTGTATCTGACCTTCAATCCGCCGTCATGGTCGATTTCGGCACTGTTTTTCTTCTATCTGACATTTCCCTGGCTGGCGCCTCGTCTGCGTCGGGTGCTGCATCCCCGTCGCGCCATGCTGCTGGTCAATGTGATCTACCTGATCCCGCCGCTGTACGTGATCCTGACGACCGACTACGGCGTGCCGGAAACCGGCATTCTCCATCGCAATCCGCTGATTCGCCTCCCCGAGTTCGCCGCCGGAATTCTGCTCTGCACGTTCTATGCCCAGCGCAAGGCGCAAGGGCGGTTGATGTCCCATGGCCAGTGCTGCCTGACGCTGCTGGCCGTTGCGGTGAGTGTCGTGGTCGCGGTCTATCTGCTGGGGCTGGGGCACGCGTGGTACTACGCCCTGCACAATGGCTTGCTGCTGCCGGCCCAGCTGGCACTGATCTACGTGGCGGCACACTGGGGGGAGCCACGTAACCCCCGGCTGATGCGCTTGGCGTCGAGGCTGGGCGGCGCATCGCTGCCGATGTTCGCGCTGCATGTGCCTCTCTATGCGGTCTTTTCGCGTGTCGAACGCGTGCTCTCCGGCGATCCCGGCCTGTGTCTGACGGATTTCAGGGGGTGTCTGGCGGCGGCGGGAGAGTTGCACCTGTGGCTCTACCCGCTGTTCCTGATTCTGACCGTGATGTTCTGTGTGCTCTTCCAGGAGCAGTTCGTGGTACGAGTCAGAAAATTCCTGCTACGTCATCTGCTGGGCAAGGCGCCGCGAACTCATACCGAGAAGATGAGCTGAGGTTCGGTGGCCGATCGCGCGTCGGCCATCGGCGCGCGACGACCTTTCCGTTATACTATGCCGCCGCAAGCGCACTGCCAGGAGCCACTCCGGCAGTCAGCGCAAGCCGTTTCTCGTAGCACGAGGTTTCTCTTGAGCGAACTTCTCGTCCCGTGGTGGGCCCAGCAACTGACGCTGTGTGGCTGGCCCCTTGTCAGCGACCCTCGACTGGCGCTTGGTGCCGATCAGGCCCACGCTCGCCTGCAGTCGCTCGGGATCGGAGGGCGCGACGAGTTTGCCTGGCGCCTGTGGGAGAGCGGCGGCGACGCACAGTCGCCATCGTTCGCCCGGTTGGCGGCACTGGAGCTGCTCGCCCTGGGGAGTGCGGCAAACTGGATTCGACCTCCCTGTACCGATGCCTGGCTTGTCATGTTGGCCCGGAACATCGTCGAGCAGGCCCCCACGCTCAAGGCCTGGCTGCAGTCGCTCGCCTCCCTGAACGATCCGGCTCTGGATGCCGCCGGGCGCGAGCTGCTGGCTCGGGAGCGCCAGCAGCGGGGCGTTTCCTGGCTTGCGCTTCGCCATCGTCTCAAATCCGCCGGCCCATCGACGCCACCGGATTCGGCCGGATTCGATGCTCTCCAGGTCCGGTCGGCCGATCTCTGGCCGGGCGGTCCCTGGCGGGCCAGGGCAGCCATTGCGCCGGTACTTGCCTGGCCGATCGATATCCCACCCGACGAACAGCGACAGTATCGGACGCTGCTGCGCGAACAGGACGACGTGGATGGGCGTGAAGAACTCCTGTCATCGCTGTTCTGGCTCGCGGGGCAGGGGCATCGCTATGGCTGGGAGCTGGATGCCGTACGGGTGGCACGTCAGCGCCCCGAGGCGCAGCTCGAGTGGCTCTCGGGGTTGAACGACCAGCACGACTACGGTCAGGTGCTGCTGGGTTTCCTGGCCGATGCGGAACCGCTGGACTGGGCCGCCTGGGACTGGTTCCGGCTCGTCGACCAGGCGTACCTCGGCCATTGTGCCGGGTGGCTCACGACGGAGGAGGCGGAGCGGTTCGCGGGTCATGGCATCGACCTCCTGCAGCAGCGCTACCCGGACTGGGGGGCAGCGGCCCGGGCGTATCAACGGGGACGCAGCCTGTTCGAGGGACGAGACCTGCGGGCCGTCTTCGATGAGGAGTGGCGTGGCCTGCTCTCCACCGCTACCAGCCCATGGGCGGTACCGCTCGCCGACACGCTGGAGGAGGAGTCGCGGGAGGCGGCGCGTGAGTTCGTTCGACAGCACCGGGAGGATCCCGGCAGTTGGGTGTTGAGCATCGCCTCGATTCGCGATCCGGATCTGGTTCACCGTCGCTCCCTGAGCGAGCCGTTGGGACCGGACCGGATCCAGGAGGCGGAGCGCTACCTCGAGGACGTGCTGGGCCTGCGGCGGGAGGAGGGCACCGCGGGGCTGGCGAGGTTCTGGATGCCGGCCCAGGCGCATCACCTCAACCAGCTGGCCGCCGACTCCCGCCACGCCGCCGGCCGCCGGTCATCGCCGGGAGCATCGCGGCGATTGGCCGTGTGCGCGGATCATGCGGCAACGATCACGATGGCAGAGAAGTACGCGTTCTATCTGGTGATGGCGTCGGACAGCGGACGTTATTCGCCGGTCGAGATCGAGACCCTGGCGCGGTCGCTGTGCGATGTGCTGAGTCGTTTCTACCGCGATGCCGAAAGGATGCTGTCGGCATGGCAGGTCTGGGAAACCGTGCTGGGCGAGGATGAAACGCCGGACGAGGTCTCTCTGGCGGATGATATCGCCTGGCACCGGCGCGACCCCGGCTCCCCCTTCCACTGGCTGACCCCGTCACGGTCGCTGACTTGGCTCGAGCCGGGGGTACGGCCGACCCTGGCGCGGTTCACGGCGATCTCGCTGGCAGGGCCGCTCAACGAGGCGCTATGGCAGGCGCCGCAGCCGTTGGCGCCGCAAGACAGAGAGGCGCTGGGAGAGTGGATAGAGCACCAGTATGCGCTGCAGGGGGCCTCGGGCCTGGTCGACTTCCTGGATTTTCTGAGCGAGGCGGGAGACCGTCAGGACTACCAGATCAACTATGCGCCCTACACGCTGAATCGCACTCGTCTGGAGGCGGAAATCGCGATTCTCGAGTCGGGAGAGTGCGCGGAAGAAGACCGCGTTCATCTGATGCGGCTGAAGCACGTGCGGGACAACGCCTGTCACTGCAACGATCAGGACATGACGGCCTGGGATATCGCGCAACTGGTGGATCTGGCGGTGGCTGGACGACAGCTCGACTGGCTCGACGAGGCTCGCCTGTCACACTATCTGGACGCCGCCATGCGCCTGGCCGAGCGCCACTACAGCAGCTGGCGGGATTATGCCGAGGGGCTGTACAGCGGCTTCGGATTCTTCATGGATGACACCCCCGAGCGCGAGGCTTTCCTGCTGCGCTTCCGGGAGGCGCTCAGCGCCTGGCTGGAGGCCGAGCCGCTGTTGGCCGGTGCCTGGGCGAGTCTCGATTTTCCGGGCAGTCCCATGACGCATTGGACATCGCTTCATGTCGATATTCTTCCCGGTGAACCCCATCGTTTACATTAACGCTGTTCATTAACCGACAACACTCGCCAAAGCGTTTTCGATGGCATATGATCTCCGCTGCGCTACGTCCGCTGGAAAGAGGACGTGGCTTTTTTCTGTCCGATTGATCGATGATTCGAGCCCAATACAGGCCGTTCTGGCGGTGACACCTCGGCAAGATGTGTCACCACCACAGCGACTCCATTTCGCCGGGCGACTCCCCATGAGTCGTCGATAAGAAGGCGGCGCCCGTAACGGCTCACAGGCGAACGAGGTCGCGCTGAATGCTAAGACGCACAGCCATGGGACTGGCACTGGTGATGGTCATATCCGGTTGCTCCGCCCCGGTAAAACAACAACAGGTCAACGCGCAGTATTCACTCCCTCTGGTCAAGACTCGCACCGTCGCGGTCGACATTCCCAAGAGCGCGCCGCCGGCGCCTCAAGCGATCCAGGATTTTCGGCCGCAGCATGTCTCTCCCGCAGTGATTCGAAAGGCCCTGCTGGACGAGCATCGGCGGTGGGTCGGGACGCCTTACGTACTCGGGGGGACGACGCATCACGGTATCGACTGTTCCGCGTTGATGCAGCACGTGTTCGGAGAGGCCTTCGCTTTCGAGCTGCCGCGTACGACCGAGGAGCAGGTCCTGGAGGGCGATCGGGTTGCGGAGCAGAACCTCAAGGCAGGGGACCTGGTCTTCTTTCAGCCACCCGGACCCTACAACCATGTCGGCGTCTACGTGGGCGATGGTTACTTTCTTCACGCCTCGTCGTCCCAAGGGGTGAAGCTGTCTCGTCTCGATAACGTCTACTGGAAGCGGTACTACTGGCAGGCGCGCCGGCCGGTCGAACGTACGCAGCTGGCTCAGCGGGTCATGCTGGCCAACGAAGGTTGAGTAGGGGCAAGCCGTGCGACGGCGCTTCCGGTCGCGGGCTCGTCCCGATGCCGCTGGGGCGGGGAGCGCGGTACTCGACCGGCGAAGCATGAGCAGGAAAAAGTGAATATAGAACGCCTATAAAAAGGGCAGCCGCTTGGCTGCCCTTTTTGCGTGGGGCGCATCCCCACCGATCCAATCGGCCCCCTGCGGGAGGCCGGCGCGATGATCAGTGCTCGTGACCGCCTTCGCCATGGACATGGCCATGGGACACTTCTTCCTCGGTCGCTTCGCGAACTTCGGCGATCTCGACATCGAAGTTCAGCTTCTCGCCAGCCAGGGGATGGTTGCCGTCGACCGTTACGGTGTCACCTTCCACCTTGGTCACGGTGACCATCAGCGGGCCTTCCTGGGTCTGTGCCTGAAACTGCATGCCCGGTTCGACGGCGTCGACGCCCTGGAAGGCGTCCCGCGGGACTTCCTGAACCAGCGCCGGCTGGACTTCACCGTACCCTTCGCTCGGCGCGACGGCGACCTGGAGCTTGTCACCGCTACCGTGGCCTTCGAGTTCTTTCTCGAGCCCCGGAATGATGTTGCCCGCACCGTGTAGATAGGTCAGCGGATCGCGACCTTCGGAACTGTCCAGGACTTCACCAGCATCGTTGGTCAGTGTGTAGTGGAACGCGACCACGGAGTTCTGGGCAATCTGCATCTCGAAACCTTTGCGTTTGTGCATGTCTGTCACATCCTAACGCGCCACAGCCTTTCTGTCAGGTCGCAATGACCAGGAAGTCGGCCCGGTGGAGTCCAGCCTGCCGCGAACGGCCGTTGCGATAGTTGCGCCACCCCAAGGGTGTGGTTACCCTGACTTCCACGATAAATCACCGTGATTCTGCGGCCGAGGAGAAGTTCGTCATGACCGTTTTTGTCGTTTGGCTCGTTGCCTTCGCCGTTTTTCTGTTTCTGCTGCTCAGGGCGTGGGATGGCGCCCTCGGGGGGATGATCAAGCGTCGGCTGCCGACCCAGTTGCAGGGGGATCCCGCTCAGGATCGCTGGATCATGTCGGCGGCGCTGGCGGTACTGGGCGCGACGTTCATCATCAAGCCGGTGTCCATGCTTCTGACCCTGATTCTGCTGGCCATTGGCATTTGGGTGGGCCTGCGCGTTGCCTGCTGGGCCATGCGTAAAGCCAACCTGCACTGATGACGGAAGCGCCGGTTGGCTCGACTGGCTCGTGCTCGCCAACGGGCGGTGCTGGAGATCAGCATCGCCCGTTCTGGTTTCGAGGTCAGTGATTAGAGCCAGGTGGAGAGGGTGATCGAGCCGAACTGGTCGCCATCATCCTGCGATTCGAACTCGTGGGTGCGCCAGACCGAGCTGTAGGTCAGCTGCCAGCGATCCCAGGATACGGCGAGACCGAGCTGGGCGTCGCCCACCCAAGGGCGGCGGTCGACGGAGTGGCTGTCCTCGAAGGTGTTGCCGTCGAGCAGCATGTTGTAGGCCATCAGCCGACCCTCGATATTGGCGAACACGTACCAATTGAAGCCGCTGTCTTTTTCGAAGAAGATCCTGCTGCCCTGGGAAGGCGCCACGGCCGGCACGCCGAAGCTCTTGTCCAGCCCTTGTCCCAGGCGCACCCCGAGGCCGGTTGCGCCATAGGTGTAGAGATTGCCGACCGCCAGCCCGACCGACGGCCCATACTCGGCTTCCAGCCCCCCCAGCCGGCCCTGTTTCCACCAGGCGGTCTGGTAGGCGACGTTGACGAAAGGCTCGTTGTGCAACTGATTGTGCCAGCCTTCTGGTTCGTCGCTGTCGACCAAGTGGTGGAAATTGTTCTGGACGGTATGACCGCCGGCGCCAGGGCCGACAAGGCCGACATCGAAAAAGAGACCGCTGGTGCGACGCCATCCGGTCAACTGCTGGTCATCGAACAGGGAGAGCCCGGCATAGAGAACGCCAGCGTAGGGGCGGTCGTCCTCAATCAAGCGCCTCTCGTCGATGTCCTCCGGCGTGTAGATCTGTTGCCCGAAGCGGTAGGAGGCACCATCCAGCGAGGTGGCGCTCCAGCCCGGAATCAGGTCGGCGAGGTCGCGGGTCCAGTGACCCCGATCAGGCTTGAACGACCAGTCGGCTTCGATGCCGTTGGTGTAATGACCGTCATCACCGCTGGCGAAGATATCGTTTTCCGACTTCAGCGTCAGGATGCCGTCCGCCCACGCGGTACTCGAGATGGCTGCCAGTGCCATGGCCAGGCCGGTTCGCGACCAAATGTGTCCCTTCATGTTCCGCCTTATTCCCTTAACACGAATTATGGATCTGCGGGACATACAATAGCGTACGTAAAACGGCGGGGACATAAAAAATTAGTATCACGCTAACAGAAAGCGGCGCCCAAGGGCGCCGCTGGCATATCGTCTAGCTGTCGTGGTGCTGTCAGTAAGGAGCGACGCTGACGCTCGAGCCGCTGGCGACCAGCTTGACGCGCTGGCCGACCTGCCAGTTGCGGTCCGACTTCTGGACGACCACGACGTTCTGCCCGCTGTCCTGGCGAATCTCCAGCTCGTAGCCATCGACGCGGTCGGTGGCCTGCTGAATCTTGCTGCCGGCCACGGTACCGCCGATGGCGCCCGCCGCGGTCGCCAGGGTGCGTCCGGAGCCGCCGCCGACCTGATTGCCCAGCAAGCCGCCGATGACCGCACCGCCCAGGCTGCCCAGAACGCTCTCGCCATTGCCACCCTGAATCTGTACCGGTCGCACCGACTGGATGGTGCCGTAGCTCACGGACTGCGCCGTGCCCGCTTGATCCCCCCGATAGACGTCACCCGAGTAGGTCGAGGTATTGGTACATCCCGCCAGAGCCAGCAGGCTCATGACCAGTGCAGGGGCGATGAGTCGTTTCATGATCGATTCTCCTTAACATCCAGGTATGGCTTCGTGCCCAGTACATTAAAACAGTGTTCTAAAACTAGTCCAGTGCTAATGAACGCCGTTGGCACTGCACCCGACACGGATTGAGTGTAGGAGCCGCTGGCGATTCCTGCCTCTCACCCCTGGCGATCGCGGTCGTCCTCGGAAAAGTCCAGGCTGCCGCTGTCGACGAGAGCCGCCAGCAGACGCGCGCTGTCCGGGTGGTCGAGTGCGCTGGCATCTATACGGCCGCTCGACGCCAGTACCCGGGCCAGTTCGAGAGGACATTCGACGGCGTCTCCGTCGGCGAACAGGGTAGCATTGGCCTCGTCCAGCCGGTGCCACGCGAAACGCGAGCCAAGGCTGCGAGTCAGTTCTCCGCCGCTCTCGAGCGTGGCGCGCAGCGCTTCCGGTGCGGTGGGAGAGTCCGGCGGAGCCAGCTGGTCCAGGTATTTTGGCTGGGTCATGGCACGCCCGAACCATTGCGCCATCTGGTCGGGACGATCGATGACGTCCAGCAGCAGCCTGCGCACGCGGGCCACGGCCTGCTCGTCCAGCTCGCCAGGGGCGAACGGGGGTTGCAGGTCGGGATCGGCGTAGCGCTGGCTGTCGCCGAGCTGTTCACCGATATAGTCGGCGAAGGAGGTGACGATCTCGTCGGCGGAAGGGGCCCGGAAACCGATCGAGTAGGTCAGGCAATCCTCGGCTTCGCTGACACCGTGATGCGCGACGCCCGGCGGGAGGTAGAGCATGTCGCCCGGCTCGAGCACCCACTCCTGGTCGGCTTGCACGGTGAAGTCTTCGAGGATGCGCAGGTCGATCCCTGGGATCAAGCGGGCACTCGCGCCGGGGCTGCCGCCCAGTTGCCAGCGCCGGCGTCCGCTGGCCTGGAGTAGAAAGACGTCGTACTGGTCGACGTGCGCGCCCACGCTGCCGCCAGGCGGTGCGTAGCTGACCATGATGTCGTCGAGCCGCCAACTGGGCAGAAAATCGAAGGACTCCAGCAGCTCGGCGACCTCTGGCACATAGTGGTCCACCGCCTGCACCAGCAGCGACCAGCCGCTGGCGGGCAGGCGAGCGAAGGTGTCCTCGTCGAACGGTCCGTGGCTGACCTGCCACGCCTTGTCTGGTCCCTGCTCCTCCACCAGCCTGGCCTCGACTCCCTCTTCACAGGCGAGACCCGCCAGATCGTCCGGCTCCAGGGGCGAGACGAAGTCGGGAAACGCACCGCGTATCAGCAGCGGCGATTTCTGCCAGTGCTGGCTGAGAAACTGGGCGGGGGTGAGACCGCCCAGCAGCGTGCGTGGCTTGTTGGCTGACGTCATGTCTATCTCCTGGACGAAAACGTGCGTAGCGCCTTCAGAGCGCCTTGGCCTGATCGATGGCGTTACCGATGTAAGTTGCCGGTGACAGGGCCTTGAGTTCGGTCTTCACCTCGTCCGGCAGCGCCAGCGTATCGATGAAGGCGGCAAAGCCGGCCTGGTCGATGCGCTTGCCGCGGGTCAGCTCCTTGAGCTTCTCGTAGGGCTTCTCGATCCCGTAGCGGCGCATGACCGTCTGGATCGGCTCGGCCAGCACCTCCCAGCTCTGGTCGAGATCGTCGTCGAGACGCTGTGGGTTGGCTTCCAGCTTGCCGATGCCCTTGAGTGCCGCTTCGTAGGCGATCAGGCCATAGGCCAGGCCGACTCCGAGGTTGCGCAGCACGGTAGAGTCGGTCAGGTCGCGCTGCCAGCGGGAGATGGGCAGTTTTCGCGCCAGGTGGTCGAGCAGTGCGTTGGCCAGCCCCAGGTTGCCCTCGGAGTTCTCGAAGTCGATCGGGTTGACCTTGTGGGGCATGGTGGAGGAGCCGATCTCGCCGGCGACGGTGCGCTGCTTGAAGTAGCCGAGCGAGATGTAGCCCCACACGTCGCGATCGAAATCGATCAGGATGGTGTTGAAGCGGCTGATGGCATCGAACAGCTCGGCGACGTAGTCATGCGGTTCGATCTGGGTGGTATAGGGATTGAACGTGAGTCCGAGCGACTCGACGAAGGCGCGGGCATTCTCGGCCCAATCCACTTCCGGATACGTCGCCAGGTGCGCGTTGTAGTTGCCGACGGCACCATTGATCTTGCCCAGCAGCTCGACGGAGGCTATCTGCTTGAGCTGGCGCTGCAGGCGATAGGCGACGTTGGCCATCTCCTTGCCCAGCGTGGTGGGGCTGGCGGTCTGGCCGTGCGTTCGCGACAACATCGGCTGTTCGGCATGCTCGTGGGCCAGTCGGGCGATCGCATCATGGACCGCCTGCATCGTCGGCGTCAGGGCATCGAGGCCGTCACGCATCATCAGTGCGTAGGACAGGTTGTTGATGTCCTCGCTGGTACAGGCGAAGTGCACGAACTCCGTGATCGCGTGGAGCTCAGGCTGATCGGCAATGGCCTCCTTGATGAAGTACTCGACCGCTTTCACGTCGTGGTTGGTGGTGCGCTCGATGATCTTGATGCGCTCGGCATCGGTCACCGAGAACTCCCTCACCAGCTTGTCCAGAAAGGCCTGCGCTTCGGCGGAAAGCGGCGGCACCTCGGCGATGCCGGGGTGGGCCGCCAGACGTTCCAGCCAGCGCACCTCGACGGTAACGCGCGCCCGGATCAGTCCGAACTCGCTGAAATGTTCGCGCAGCGGGGCGGCCTTGGCGGCGTAGCGGCCGTCGACGGGGGAAAGAGCGGTCAGTGCGGAGAGTTCGATCATCGTGGATTCCCGGGACATCGCGCGAGCAGGCAGCTCGCGATTGAGAGATTCGTGCGGCTCAATTCATCGGCTCGACGTCAGTGGCCGTCGAGTTCGCGCAGCGTGCGCTTGATGGCGCCGCGCTGGAAGATCAGGCGCCAGCGGCGTCCCCCTTGCTGGTGCCAGAGCAGGGCGAAGCGAACGCCGGCGAGCAGGGCCGTGCGTATGCGTTCCGGCATCATTCGACTCTGCAGCAAACTGGGCTCTCCCTGTACCACGATCCGATAACGGAAGGTGGAGAGCGTTTCCTGGTAGAGCTCGCCGAGGCTCGCGATCACGTTCTCGTGCGTTTCGCTGAAGTGCTCGGCCTGGCCCTGGACACGTCCCAGCCGTTGGCCGAGTGTGTTCATCATGGCGCTGTCCTTGCGCAGTTTCTGCATCAGCAACACCATTGAAAAGCCGTAGCGCATGACGGCCGGTTGCGCGCTCTGGCGTGACATGACCGCCAGCAGCGTGTCAATGCCCAGGCGCAGGTTGTTGTGGTGGCCGCCGTAGATCGACTCGAAACTGGGCGGATCGGTGTCCAGCGTGGCGTGGATCAGGGTATTCCAGGCGCGCTCGTCGCACTGCCCCGTGCGGGCCAGTTGATCGACCACGGACGCCGCCTGGAATACGCCGGCCAGGGCCAGTGCCTGTCGGCCGTTGCTATCGAGCGGTGCCGATTGAATGGGCGTCGGGTTCATGCCGAGCGCTGGCTCCCTGTCATGGCGGTGGGGTTGTTGGTGAGTTCCGCGACGGCCGCGCCATCGGCGGTTCCGGTGGCGCGAATGACAGCGCCGCCCAGGCAGATTTCGCCATCGTAGAGCACCAGCGACTGGCCCGGCGTGACGGCCCGCTGCGGTTCATCGAACCGAACCTCGAGTTCGCCATCGGCCAGCAGCGTCACCTCGCAGGGAACGTCGCGCTGGCGATAGCGGGTCTTGGCGCTCAGGCGTGACGCTTCCGGAGGCGTTCCCGCGATCCAGGCTGCCGGTTCGCAGTAGACGATATCGCTGTAGAGCAAGGGGTGTTCGCCCTGAGCGACGATGAGAACGTTGCGCTCGAGATCCTTGGCGGCGACGAACCACGGATCCTCGCTGTGGTTCCTGAGCCCGCCGATGCCCAGGCCGCGCCGTTGGCCCAGGGTGTAGTACATCAGGCCCGTATGCTCGCCGATCACGTCGCCTTCGGGCGTTTCGATCCGCCCGGGCTGGGCGGGGAGGTACTGCTTGAGAAAGTCACTGAACCGGCGCTCGCCGATGAAACAGATCCCGGTGGAGTCCTTCTTGCTCGCCGTCGCCAGGCCGTGACGCTCCGCCAAGGCCCGCACCTGCGGTTTCTCCAGCTCGCCGACGGGAAACAGTGTCCTGTCGATGGCGGCACCGGGAACCGCATGCAGGAAATAGCTCTGATCCTTGTTGCCGTCCAGCCCCTTGAGCAGTTGGGCGCGACCGTTCCCGTCACGGCCTTTTCTCACGTAGTGGCCGGTCGCGATCAGGTCGGCACCGAGCATCTCGGCGTAGTCGAGGAAGACTTTGAACTTGATCTCGCGGTTGCACAGGATATCCGGGTTGGGGGTGCGCCCGGCCTGATACTCGGCGAGGAAGTGCTCGAAGACGTTGTCCCAGTATTCGGCGGCGAAGTTGGCCGTATGCAGCTTGATCCCGAGGGTCCCGCAGACCGCCTCGGCGTCCGCCAGGTCTGCCATGGCCGTGCAGTACTCGGTGCCGTCGTCCTCGTCCCAGTTCTTCATGAACAGGCCCTCGACGTGATATCCCTGCTCGAGCAACAGCAGGGCAGTCACGGAAGAGTCGACGCCGCCCGACATGCCGACGATGACTGTCGGGGGGGCTTCGCTGAGTGCGTGCACGGTATCGCTGGTTGCGCTGGCTGTGGTCATGGCGATTTCCGGGGCAGGTGAGGGCGGGCCGTGAGACCCGGCTCGCCAGTGGCGATGCCCGGCGAGCTTGCAGGATCCGAATCATTGGCCCGACTCGAAAATGAGCGGCCCGCGATTATAGCCGAAAGCGGGGGATCGCATCGAGTCCTGCGCAATTTCCCGGAGGGTGGGGGTGTCGCGACACGGTTGCTGCCGATCCGCTTCCCGCTCAGCGCTCGCGAATGACCTCGAGCGGATAGCGGCGGCCGTCACGGGTGTCGCGCAGCCGCTGCATAACGACCGGGCTGCGCAGACGGTGGCTGCGGTCGAGATCGTCGATCTCGTCGAAGGTGAGCCAGTGGGTGCCGATGATGCCTTTGTCCAGCGCATTGCCCAGATGGGCCAGCGGCAGGCTGAGAAACGCATGGCTGTGGAAGGTGAGGCCGTCCGGCGTCTGGTGGACGTAGAGCCCCAGATAGTCGGTGATGGCGACCTGCCAGGCCGACTCTTCGCGCACTTCCCGCTCGGCGGCCGCGATCAGGCGCTCACCCCGTTCCAGATGGCCTGCGGGTTGATTGAACAGGCTGAACGGGCCGCCGCGGTCCTCCTCCACCATCAGGTAACGGCCTGCTCGCTCCACTACCACCGCAACGGTCACGCGAGGCGTCCAACGGTTCATGTCATCATTCTCCCGACTCGATGCTCTGCCCTCGACACCCGGCCGCGGGACCCCAGCCGATCATACCCGGTCTACGCCAATTCGAAAGCCCGCTATCGGCAACCACATGCCGGATGTCTGAGCACGGCAGCGCGCTTCAGCGCTTGCGGGAGGAGGCCGGGCGCCGGTTCGTGTCGCGCGCGGGCATGCGCCGGGGGACGTTCACCGTCTCGCTGCGCCAGTGACCCGACGGCAGGCCGTCGAGCCGCCACGGGCCGATTCCGACGCGGATCAGGCGCAGGGTCGGATGGCCCACGTGTGCGGTCATTCTGCGTACCTGGCGGTTGCGCCCCTCGCGCAGTTCGATCTCCAGCCAGGTCGTCGGCACCGACGCCCGGTAACGCACGGGCGGATCGCGGGGCGGCGGTTCCGGTTGCGCGAGCCTTCTGATCCTGACCGGGCGAGTCGGCCCGTCGTTCAAGGTAACGCCTTCGCGAAGCGCCTTCAGCGCCTGCTGGTCCGGTTCGCCTTCCACCTGGATCCAGTACTGCTTGGGCAGCTTGTGACGCGGATCGCTGATGCGATGGATCAGGGCGCCGTCATCGGTCAGCAGCAGCAGTCCCTCCGAGTCGTAATCCAGGCGACCGGCGGGATAGACGCCGGCCACGTCGAGATAGTCGGCCAGCGTTGGCCGGCCCTGAGCGTCGGTGAACTGGCAGAGAACGTTGTAGGGCTTGTGCAGCAGGTAGATTCGGCTCATGTCGGGCCTTCCGCGTTGGCCGTGGGCCGGTTCCGGGGCGCGATCGGGGCGTCTCCCCGTGGCAGATGCCGCCGATCGAGACTATTTTCAGGGAAGGCTTGCATACGGGCCCCATCGGCCGCATCTTCAAGGAACTTCGGGTCTTCAACGGTATCCAATACCTTACCGAGTCCCGGCTTGTCGTATCCGAGCCGATGCATCCAGGGATTCATCCTTACTATGTCAGAAATCTTGAATAGCTTGTCGCCTTGCCTCGCCAGGGAGCCGGCCTGCATGGGCATGTCGCGGCCTCCCGATCCTGAACGCGAGGAGCAGGGCGATGTTGCCGAGCAGGTGTCGGATCCGCAACTGGCGCCGCCGCCCATGTACAAGGTCGTGCTCTACAACGACGACTACACGCCGATGGAGTTCGTCGTCGAGGTGCTGCAGCGATTCTTCGCCATGGATAGCGAGAAGGCGGTCCAGATCATGCTGGCCGTCCACACTCAGGGGAAGGCGACCTGCGGCATCTTCACCCGTGACGTGGCGGAAACCAAGTGTCACCTCGTCAACGAATATGCGAAAGAGTGCGAGCATCCTCTCATGTGCGACGTGGATGCCGCAGAGTAGATGGCGGACACACATCGTCGACGCTTTTGTCTTCGAAGACTTGCGAAACCGCTGTTTGTGCCCGATTGTGAAAGTGCCGACCGACGCCCTCAGTGGCTAAAAGGGGACTGCCATGTTGAGTAAAGAACTTGAACTCACCCTGAACACGGCCTTCACCGTGGCGCGCTCCAAGCGACACGAGTTCATGACCGTGGAGCACTTGCTGCTGGCGCTTCTCGATAATGCCTCGGCAGCCGATGTGCTGAACGCCTGTGGGGCGAATCTGGAAAAGCTTCGTGCCGATCTGCAGGACTTCATCAACTCTACGACCCCGCTGATTCCCGAGGACCAGGAGGACCGGGAGACCCAGCCGACGCTTGGCTTCCAGCGCGTGCTTCAGCGCGCCGTCTTCCATGTTCAATCCTCCGGCAAGAGCGAGGTGACTGGCGCCAACGTGCTGGTGGCGATCTTCTCCGAGCAGGAGAGCCAGGCGGTCTACTTCCTCAAGCAACAGAGCGTGGCGCGGGTGGATGCGGTCAACTACATCGCCCACGGCATTTCCAAGGTTGCCGGCCATGGCCAGTCCCAGCAGCCCTCCCAGGAGTCCGAGGAGGGTGAAGAGGCGGCGACCGAAAACGGCCAGAACCCGTTGACCAGCTACGCCACGAACCTCAACGACCAGGCCCGCCTGGGCAAGATCGATCCGCTGATCGGGCGCGATCACGAGCTGGAGCGCGTGGTGCAGATCCTGGCCCGGCGCCGCAAGAACAACCCCTTGCTGGTGGGCGAGGCAGGTGTCGGCAAGACCGCCATCGCCGAAGGGCTGGCCAAGCGCATCGTCGAGGAGGACGTGCCCGACGTGATTGCCGATGCCGTCGTCTACTCGCTGGACATGGGGGCGCTGTTGGCGGGCACGAAGTACCGCGGCGATTTCGAGAAGCGGCTGAAGGGACTGCTGGCCGAGCTGCGCAAGCAGGACAACTCGATTCTGTTCATCGACGAGATTCACACGGTCATCGGTGCCGGGGCCGCATCCGGCGGTGTCATGGATGCCTCCAACCTGCTCAAGCCGCTGCTCTCCTCCGGCGAGTTGCGCTGCATCGGTTCGACCACGTTCCAGGAGTTCCGCGGCATCTTCGAGAAGGATCGGGCGCTGGCGCGCCGCTTCCAGAAGGTCGATGTGCCGGAGCCGACCGTCGAGGACACCATCCGTATCCTCAAGGGGTTGCGTGGCCGCTTCGAGGAGCATCATCAGCTGAAGTACACCGATGCGGCGCTGGAGAGTGCCGCCCGGCTGGCGGACCGCTACATCAACGATCGTCACCTCCCGGACAAGGCGATCGACGTGATCGACGAAGCGGGGGCGCATCAGCGGCTGCTGCCGCCGGAAGCCCGTATCGCCACCATCGATGTCGATCAGGTCGAGGCGGTGGTGGCGTCCATCGCGCGGATTCCGCCGAAGAGCGTCTCCAGCTCGGACCGCAAGCTGCTCTCCAACCTGGACCGCGACCTGAAGATGCTGGTGTTCGGCCAGGACGAAGCGATCACCAGCCTGTCGGCGGCGATCAAGCTGTCCCGGGCCGGACTCAAGTCGCCGGACAAGCCGGTGGGCAGCTTCCTGTTCGCCGGCCCGACCGGTGTCGGCAAGACCGAGGTCGCTCGGCAGCTGTCGCACCTGATGGGCATCGAGCTGGTGCGCTTCGACATGTCCGAGTACATGGAGCGTCACACGGTGTCGCGTCTCATCGGGGCGCCCCCGGGCTATGTCGGTTACGACCAGGGCGGCCTGCTGACCGAGGCGATCACCAAGCAGCCTCACTGCGTGCTGCTGCTCGACGAGATCGAGAAGGCGCATCCGGAGGTCTTCAATCTGCTGTTGCAGGTCATGGACCACGGCCGTCTGACCGACAACAACGGCCGCGAGGCGGACTTCCGGCATGTGATCGTGATCATGACGTCCAACGCCGGTGCCGAGCAGATCTCGCGTCGCTCGATCGGCTTCCAGACCCAGGATCACTCGACCGATGGCATGGAGGTGATTCGTCGGACCTTCACGCCGGAGTTCCGCAATCGTCTGGACGGGATCATCCAGTTCCACGGTCTCGAACCCTCCATCGTGCGCAACGTCGTCGACAAGTTCCTGGTCGAGCTGCAGGCACAGCTCGACGAGAAACGGGTGCAGCTCGATGTCGATGATGACGCCCGCGTCTGGCTGGCCGAGAAGGGGTACGATCCGGAAATGGGGGCTCGTCCGATGGCCAGGGTCATCCAGGAGAAGCTCAAGAAGCCGTTGGCCGAGATGATCCTGTTCGGCGACCTGGCCGAGAATGGCGGCATCGTGCACGTTCGGGTCGACAACGACGAGTTGCAGCTCGAGACCGAAGCCGAGATCGCCTGATATCCGGTCGCAGCAAGACGACAACGCCTCGCCATGGCAACATGGCGAGGCGTTCTTGGATTCGTACCATCTCTGGTTGCCCGCCTGACGAAGATGGGGGTGTCAGGCGTTGGTAAGGGCGGGAGGCCGTTCGGGCAGGGCGGAGCCGGGACAGGCTCGCGAGTTAGCGAGAGCGGTAGACGATACGCCCTTTGGAGAGGTCGTAGGGGGTCAACTCGACCTTGACCTTGTCGCCGGTCAGGATGCGGATGTAGTTCTTGCGCATTTTGCCGGAGATGTGTGCGGTCACGACGTGACCGTTCTCCAGTTCAACGCGGAACATGGTGTTGGGAAGCGTGTCGACCACGACGCCTTCCATTTCGATATGATCTTCTCGTGCCATATAGGCGATCCCTCTTGAACGTGTTGAGAACGGGGCTTGGTGTGAGGGCCTGACACGGCGCCTCGCGGTTGGCGATCGACGTGGAATACCGCGAAAGGCACGGGTGCCGTTCACGTCATCATCGAGCCAGCCCGCCCTTGGGCCTCTGAAGTGCGCGATATTATGGGCTATCTCGCCAGGGAAGGCAAAAATCCGCTGCAAATCGAATGGGCCCCGGCCTCTGGCCGGCCAGTGAACGCCCGAGCCTTGGTGAGCGGATCCAGCACCACCGAATACTCCAGGCACCCACCGCATGGCCGCGTGAGTGCCGTGAATTCACGGTTCCGGCGCGATACGTCTGCGTGTCGCCATCACAGCGCCTTGGCGGGGACCATGCGTTGCCAGCGCCCCCCGTTGAGGTACTCCAGCGGTTGATAGTCCTGCTTGTACTGCATCTTCTGGCAGGCGCGTATCCAGTAGCCGAGATAGAGATGGGGTAATCGGCGTTCACGCGCCAGCTCGATCTGGCTGAGTATGGCGAAGCTGCCGAGCGAGCGTCGTTCGAAGATCGGGTCGGGATCGAAAAACGTATAGATCGCGGAGAGCCCGTGGCCCAGGCAGTCGGTAGCGGCCACCGCCATCAGATGGTCGCCCAGCCGAAACTCCAGCAAATTGGCAAAGGGGTGTGCCTGGGTCAGGAACATCCGGTACTGCTCGCGGCTCGGAGGAAACATGTCGCCATCCGCGTGCCGGGCGCGAATGTAGCGGGCATACAGCGAGTAGTGCTGCTCGTCGAATGTCGTCGGTCGAAGCCGCGTGGTCAGGTCCCGGTTGCGATTGATCAGTTTGCGCTGGGTCCGGCTGGGCGCGAAGTCCTCGACCGGAATTCTGACGGAGGTGCAGGCGCTGCAGGCCTCGCAGTGGGGGCGATAGAGATTGCTGCCACTTCGTCGGAAGCCCAGCAGGGTGAGGGCGTCATAGACTTCGGGCGCCACGGTTTCCTCGGGGTCGAGAAACAGTGTGGTCGCCTCCCTTCCCTTCAGATAACTACAGGGGTGGGGCACCGTCAGGAAGAAACGAAGATCGCGTGCCTGACGCTGCGGGTTGTTCGCATTGTCGCTGCTCACGGTGGCTCCGTTGGCCAGAGGCCGGCCGGGGTGGGTGCATGGACATTTTGTTCAAGATAGCCGATGAAGCGCTCGCGGGCGATGTCTCTGGCACCCATGCTGGCCAGGTGGGGAGTGTGCATCTGACAGTCGATCAGG
>NZ_CALFQK010000166.1:0-98143 GCF_937921195.1 uncultured Salinicola sp. | reverse complement strand
AGCTGTAGGAACCGTCCGCGTTCAGCGTGAAGGTGCCGCCGTTGGAGCCGGTGATAGACTGCCCCACGCTACCTGCCACGCCATTGACCGCACTCACCGTTAGCGTCCCGCCATCGACATCGCTATCGTTGGCCAGTACGCCTTGGGCGGCGGAGACGTTGAGGGTGGCGTTCTCACCGGTGCTGCCGGTATCGGCGCGAGCTACCGGCGCGTCGTTGGTGCCGGTCACCGTCACGGTCAGTGTCGAGGTAGAAGTGCCACCCTGACCGTCGCTGACGGTGTAGCTGATCTGCGTCTTGTCAGTTTGGCCTGCAGCAAGGCGATCGAACGCCGTGCCCGGATTGAAGCTGTAGGAACCGTCCGCGTTCAGTGTAAAGGTGCCACCGTTGGAGCCGGTGATCGCCTGACCGACGTTGGCATCGGTGCCGTTCACTGCCCTGACACTCAGGGTGCCGCCGTCGACATCGCTGTCGTTGGCCAGCACGCCCCGAGCGGCGGAGACGTTGAGGATGGCATTTTCACCGGTGCTGCCGGTATCGGCGCGAGCTACCGGCGCATCATTGGTGCCGGTTACCGTCACGGTCAGCGTCGAAGTAGCGGTGCCACCCTGGCCGTCGCTGACGGTGTAGCTAACTTGGGTGGTGTCCTGCTGCCCCGCAGCCAGACGATCGAACGCCGAGCCTGGGTTGAAGCTATAGGAACCATCCGCGTTCAGCGTGAAGATGCCACCGTTGGAGCCGGCGATAGACTGCCCCACGCTGCCTGCCACGCCATTGACCGCGCTGACGCTCAGCGTGCCGCCATCGACATCGCTGTCATTGGTCAGTACGCCCTGAGCGGCGCCGACGGTGAGGGTGGCGTTCTCACCCGTACTGCCGGTATCGGCGCGGGCAACAGGGGCATCGTTGGTGCCGATGATATCGATCGTGATGGTCTGACTCGCGGAACCGTCAGCCGATTTCACTGCAAAGGTCTCGGTTCGAACCTGACCTTCACCAAGGTATTGAACCTTGCTGTCATCGACATTGAAGGTCCACCGACCATCGGTCGTGATGGAAAGCGAGCCCAGCGAGGAGGTCACGCCATCAGTCGTTCCACTGGCACCCATGAAGGTCGCGCTACCCGGGTTGAAACTCGACTGTCCGGTATCGATGTCGGTCACCGAGAGCGTGCCCGTCGTGGCGAGTTTCCCGCCGCTAACGCCACTATCTTCAACGACGCTGCCAACAGCAGGGCCGCTGATGATAGCCGCGTCGTTGGTGCCGACAATCGTCGCAGTCAAGGTTGTCACTGCGAAATTGCCGTGGCCATCGCTGACGGTGTAACTGATCTGGGAGGTGGTTTTTTCGCCCGCACCGAGTGAGTTGTAGGTATCTCCCGGCAAGAATCGATAACTGCCGTCGGATTGAACGATGAACGTTCCGCCGTTGGAACCGGCGATGGACTTTCCAACGCCCTCCGAGCTGCCATTGATGGCAACGACATGCAGCGTCGACCCGTCGCTTCCCAAGTCAGAATCGTTGGCCAGAACACCGTGTGCCGCATCGATGCTCAGCCCCTGCTCCTGCTGGGTCGAGCCAGTATCGGCAATCGCCGTTGGCGGCGTGGTGTCGACACCATAAGTGTGCGTGGTCGTGGCGGTGCCGGTGTTGCCGGCCGCGTCGGTGTGGCTGACCGTGGCATTGATCCGGTCGGCGCCGGCGTTGGCCAGCACCGCACCCGGGACAGAGACACTGAAGTTGCCGTTGGCACCCACCGTCGTGGTGTAGGTCTGGCCGCCTATCTCGATCGTCACCGTGTCGCCGCTGACCGCATCGCCGCCGGCCTTGCCGCTCAAGGTGACATTCTGCCGCGATTCGGCGGCGTTGATCACGTCGTCGCCGGCGATGGTATTCAGGCTGATCGTGACGACCGGCGCGATGGTATCGACGGTATAGCTGCCGGCGGTATTGGCGCTGCCGGTGTTGCCAACCGCATCGGTGTGGCTGACAACGGCCTGTATCGAGCCATTCTGGGCCAGCTGGTTTCCGGGCACGGTGATGCTGAACGAGCCGTCGGCTTTGACGCTGCCGGTATAGGTCTGGTTGCCCACGGTCAGTGTCACGCGGTCGCCGGCGGCGTATTCACCGCTGACCTTGCCGGTCACCGGGATCGATTGGTTGGCTTCGGCGGCGTTGACGACGTCATCGCCGGCAATGGTGTCCAGGGTGATACCGAGCGTCGGTGACGTCGTGTCGACGCCATAGGCGTGCGTCGTCGTGGCGGTACCGGTGTTGCCGGCCGCATCGGTGTGGCTGACTACGGCCGTCACCGTCGAGCCTGGCGCCGTTGCCAGGAGGCTGCCCGGCACGACGACGCTAAAGGTCAAATCGTCGGCGACCGGAACCTGATACTGCTGGCCGCCGATAGCGATGGTGACGGTATCGCCCGCCACGGCATCGCCGCCAACACGCCCCGTCAGGGTAATGGATTGACCGGACTCGGCGGCGTTGATCACGTCGTCGTCAGCGAGGGTATCCAACTGCACGGTTGGCGCCGGCGCATCGAGATCGACACTGTAGGGCCGGGTCGAGGTCGCGGTGACCACGCTGCCCTCGCTGGCATGCGTCAACGTTGCCGTGGCCGAGGGAAATTGAGCCAGCAGGCTGCCCGGGACGACAACCGAAAAGCCGAGATCCTCGTCCAGCACCGCAGAATAGGCGACACCACCGATGGTGACCGTGACCTGGTCTCCCGCGACAGCGTCTCCGCCGCCCTTGCCGCTGACGGTGATGCTCTGGCCCGATTCCGCGAGATTGACGATGTCATCGATAGCGATGGCATCGAGGCTGACACTGACGGCCGGGGTCGGCGTAGCCCCGCCGTCTGCCGTGCCGTCGCCCGGCGTCGCGTTCGGCTCCGGATTGAAGCTCGCGGGCGTCACCGTCACCCGATCGGGATCGGACAGTGTCGCTGCATAGCGATAGGTGCTGGACTCTTCGCGTGCGGTCCGGGCGATGTCGAAAGGCGCGGAGAAACCGCCGCCCTCCGACATCGTCCCGCCGCCCTCTCCGGCACCGGCCGCCGGGGCTTCCTGAATGGCCGTGGGATCCTGTCCGGAAGCGATGGCCGCCTGCAGTGCCGCCACCTCCGGATCCGCCGCAGCAGGTTCCGCCATGGTCAACGTGGCGACGCCTTCGATGATCTGCAATGTCAACGGCTGCCCTGCACTCAACGGCAGCACGGTACCGTCGGCGAGAATCAGTCGGCCGCCGTCCGGGGAGAAGAGAGTGGCGCCTTCCGGAACCGCCATCCCCTGAACCAGGGGCTTTTGCGGGTCCATCAAAAAGACATTGCCATCAACCCGAACGACAGTGACGAGAGCAGCCATCGACTTTCACCTCAGCAGACCGAAGAAGCGGAGACCAGTGCCCCGTCATTCGCGAAAAGTAACGTTTTTGTATCCGCATGCAACAGAAATTTATCAATTATTCTGTAATGCTTTTGCTAATCGTAGTGCAGGTTTTACAAACCTTAGCAAATCCAGCGCGTTATAAAATGTTAGCGCGTCGGGGCTCGACCAAAGAGACGATTAGCACGTCAAATCGATGGCGTTATAAGATTGGGCAGGCCCACTCCCCACGTGCGAGACATCCATGTTCGACGTAATCCCCGCCAGCCTGCGTCAATCCTGCTCTTCCCGCGTTCAGGAGATGCCCGACAACCAGATCGTCGCGGTCGCGGACCTCGCCCGGCACGATGCCTCGGTCGTGCGGCTCTGGATCGGTGAAGGGGATCTGCCCACGCCTGTCTACATCAAGCAGGCGGCGATGGATGCACTGGCGGATGACGATACCCGTTACAGCTACTCTCAAGGCTTGCCCGAACTGCGCCAGGCGCTCTCCGACTACCATCGTCGGCACTGGCAGGCGGACATCTCCAGCGATCGCTTCTGCGTCACCATTGGCGGCATGAACGCCGTCACCATGGCCATGCAGGCGATTCTCGATGAAGGCGACGAGGTCCTCATGCCGACGCCGGCATGGCCCAACGCCAGGCAGATGATCGAGATCGTAGGTGGGGTCAACGTCTCGGTGCCCTTCGATTTCTTCCCGGATGGCGACATCTCGCTCGACCTGGACAAGCTTTTCGCCAAAGTGACAGACCGCACTCGCGCCATCTTCATCAACTCGCCATCCAACCCGACGGGCTGGCGCATGCCGCTCGAGGACATGCAGCGATTGAAGGAGTTCTGTCGCGACAAGGGGCTATGGATCGTGGCCGACGAGGTCTACAACCATTTCGTTTATGACGACGAAGGCCCAGCGGCATCCTTCCTGCAGATCTGCGGGCCGAATGACAAGCTTCTGGTGACCAACACGTTTTCCAAGAACTGGTGCATGACGGGGTGGCGCGCGGGATGGGTCGTGTTCCCTAAAGGCATGGATCAGCTGTTCGCCCGCCTCTGCCAGTACAACACCACTGGCGTGGCATCGTTCATCCAGCGGGCTTGCATCGTCGCGTTGGAAGATGGCGACGAATTCATCCGCCAGCAGGTCGAACGTTGTCGAGCCTCGCGAGACATCCTGGTCGAGGGCCTGAGCGCGCTGGACAACGTGACCGTATTCTCGCCTCAGGGCACCTTCTACCTGTTCTTCAAGGTTCACGGGCTCGATGAATCCAGCCTGGAGACGGCCAAGCGAATTCTGCGGGAAGCCAAAGTCGGCGTAGCGCCGGGCAGTGCCTTCGGCCCGGAAGGTGAAGACTATCTGCGGATCTGCTTCGCTATCGCTCCCGAGCTTGCCAAGGAAGCGCTCGACCGGCTGACCCCGTTTCTTGCCAGGCTGGCCGCCGCACCGCAGGACACTGCCGCCAATCTAGAGGGCTAAAACCGCCTATCTAGAGGGCTAAACGAGACTGCCCGCCGATGACAGCGGGCAGTGTCGCGCGACATTCGAAACCGTTCAGCAGGTCGATAGCCTTTCCAGAAGCTCGCTGCGGCGGGTTTCCGGCATGAACGCGGCCTCGATGGCGTTACCCGCCAGCTGCTTGAAGCGATCACGATCCCACTCGAAGGCCTCGTAACACGCCAAATAATTGTTCAGCACGCCGCCACCGAAATAGGCCGGATCGTCCGAGTTGAGCGTCACGTTCACACCCTGCTCGATCATCGCGGGCAACGGATGATCTTCCATCGTCGGAACGACCTTCAATCGCACGTTGGAAAGCGGACAGACCGTCAGCGGAATCTGCGACTCCCGCAGGCGAACCATCAGTTCGGCATCCTGCAGGCAAGCCACGCCATGATCGATTCGACAGATGTCGAGTACGTCCAGCGCCTCGCTGATATAGGCCGCCGGCCCCTCTTCCCCCGCGTGGGCGACGCGTGGAATACCCAGCGCCTTGGCCCGCTCGAACACCGCCGCGAACTTGGCCGGCGGATTGCCCACCTCGGCACTATCGAGTCCGACGGCGTCGATCGACTCGTAGAAGGGCGCCGCTCTCTCGAGCACGTCCATCGCTTCGCTCGCGTCACGATCCCGCAGGAAGCTCATGATCAGCGCCGTGGTCATGCCCCAGCGGCGCTCTGCGTCTCGCATGGCGCGACGCAATCCCTCGAACGGGACCGCCAGCTCGACCCCGCGGTTCAGATGCGCCTGGGGATCGAACGACAGCTCGACATGCACCACGCCCTCTTCATTGGCGCGCTCGAAGTACGCCATCGCCAGGTCATGGAAATCCTGCTCGGTGTGCAGCACCCGCATGCCCTGGTAGTAAAGATTCAGAAAAGACTGCAGATCGCTGAAATCGTAGGCCGCGCGCACCTCATCCACCGTGTCGTAAGGCAGCGCCACGTTATTGCGCGCCGCCAGCGAGAACATCAGCTCCGGCTCCAGCGAACCCTCGATATGTAAATGCAGTTCGACCTTGGGTAGTTCACGCAGCCAAGTCTTCACGAGCGCTCCTCGCCAATTGAGTGGATGCGTTTCAGGATGCCGAAAATGGTCCATGGAAGAAAGCGTCGGCGAGGATGCCGACGGACCCCAGGAGCGATGACCAGCTCGATTTTAACGCAGTATCCAAGAGCGCGGTGATCCGTCGGCATTCTCGGGCTCACACCCGCGTCGTCAGCACCTTGATGCCCAACGCCACCATCGCCAGGCCCAGCACCCGGTCGATCCAGTGGCTGAAGCGCTTGAAAGCGCGATGGATTGGCGGCGTGGAGAGCAGCAATGCCACCGCTGAGAACCAACCCAACTGGATGAGCATGATCCAGGCGCCGTAGATGGCGATCTGATAGAGCGGCATGTCAGGCGACAGCACGATGGTGAACAGCGAGACGAAGTAGATGGGTGCCTTGGGATTGAGCGCGTTGCAGAGAAAGCCCGTGCCGACGGTACGCAGCGCCGAACGCGGCGGCAGGGTTTCAGCGTTGTCAGTGCCTGGCTCGAGGGAGGCGGGTCGGGATCGCAACCCCTTGATGCCGAGATAAAGAAGATAAGCCCCGCCCAGCAGTTTGATCGCCCACAACGCTTCGGCGGAATTGGCAATCACCGCCGCCAGCCCGAAAGCGGAATAGACGATATGAATCGACAGCCCCAGCGCAATGCCCAGGCTGCACAGTAGGCCGATACGCTTGCCGTGGTTGAGCGTCTGCTGGGTGACCAGCACGAAGTCCGGCCCCGGCGAGGCGGCCGCCAGCAGATGCACGAAGGTGATGACGATCAGACCGTGTAGGATTTCCATGACGATTCCTGCGATGCTGAAGAGAAGCGTGAGGGACTCCTGCCATGATCGAACACTTTCGCCATCAAGCCTACTGCAATCTGTGGTCCAACCATCGTCTGCTGAAGGCCTGCGCCCCATTGCCGGTGGCCGAACTCCAGGCCAGGCGCAGCAGCTTCTTCCCCTCGATCCGTGCCACGCTCAACCATATCCTGGTCGTCGACGCCTACTATATCGACGCGCTCGAGGAGGGCACGCTCGGTCAGCGGGCATTCGAGGACGAGACCCCGCACGCGAGCATCGATGCGCTGTGGCCGGCCCAGGAAGCGCTGGACCGGCGCCTGGTCGCTGTCTGCGAAGCGCTGACCCCCTCGACGCTGGCCGAAAACGTCACGCTCCAACGGGCCGAGCGCCGGCAGCTGGAACCGGCACATCGCGTGCTGGCGCACCTCTTCGTCCACCAGACGCATCACCGTGGTCAGGTTCACGCCATGCTCTCGGAGAGCGATGTCGCACCGCCACAGCTCGACGAATTCTTCCTGCTCGACGAAGCGCCTCTAAGGCAGGCGGAGTTCGAGGCGCTGGGAATCAGCGAAGCGCAGGTGTGGTCGACGCTTCGCTAGCGTCGGTCAAACCAACTCGCGATGCGCCTCGGCGAGCGCCGCCATGCTGTTGAAGCGGAAGTCGACCCTCGGCATGTCGCCTGGATTCATGGTCGCGCCGAAGCCTTCCTTGTCGTGGCGACGATAGATCCAGCAGTTGGCCAATCCATACCGGTTGGCCGGCTGGTGGTCGTGGAACATGCTCTCGGCGGTATGCAGGATTTCCGACTTGTCGATCCCGCGCTCACCGAGTTTTTCCAGCATATAGTCGAAGTTGCGCGCCGCCGGCTTGTAGGAGCCGATGTCCTCGGCCGTGTAGACCGCATCGAACTCGACACCAAGCTTGCGCTGGCTGTAGGCGAAGCTCTCGTTGTCGACGTTGGATAGCACCACCAGCTTGTAGTGCTGCTTGAGATAGCCGAGCGCCTCTGCCGTGTCGGCGAAAGCCGGCCACTGCTTGACGAAGTCGCCATAGGCAAGGCACTCGTCGTGGCTGACCGCCACGCCCCACTCTTCCGCCAGGCGCTTGTAGACGACCGCCAACAGCAGCCGGTACTGCAGATGCGGCGTGTAACGCTGCTGGGCCGATTCATGCCGGGCGTGCGCCTCGAGCACCTGGTCGCGACTCAGGCTCTGCCCGGTGCGCTGCAGCAGTGGCTGCAGCCCGGCGACCATGCCGCTCTCCCAGTCGATCAGGGTGCCGTAGACGTCGAAGGTCAGGGTGGTGAAATCCGTCAATTGCATGGGGATCCCTCTGGTAGTGTCGAGATGCGTTTCCAACGTCGTATGTCGATGATTCGGCCGGCGTTCAGCCGGAATCCGTATTGAGCAGGCGCATGGCGACCTGGAGCTGCAGTCTGGCGTCGGCGTCGTTCAGGGGCATGCCCAGCGCTGTCTCCAATCGCTCGATCCGGTAACGCAGCGTGCTGATATGGATATCGAGCGCACGGGCGGCCCGCGCCAACTGAAAGCCACTGTCCGCCAGTGCCGAGAGCGTCTCGATGGCGCTCTGCCGTCGCGCGCCTTGCCCCAGGGCACGGGAAATACGCTCGAGGAACAGTCGTCGAGCCTCGGTATCGCCCTCCAGCACCCGGTCGAACAGCAAGGCTTCGAAATCCCGGCGCTCTCCCGGCCTGAGGGAGGGCAGCAGGCGCGCCACGTCTCCGGCACCCTCGGCAATGGCCGTCGCCCCCCGCACTTCGCGACTGATCGCCATGGCCGCCGCGCCATCGTTGAGTTCGCGCCAGAGCATTGCCGTCGAGATATCGGTGCGAACCAGGAACAGCAGTTGGTTGAGCGAGACGGAGATCAGCGGCGGCAGGCCCTGTGCCTCGAGCTGCTCCCTCAGGCGACGCTCCCATCGCTCCCGACGCAGCAGCCCGTCCCGGCTCAGCGGCACCGGCTCGTTGAGCAGGATGGCACAGACATGGTAGCCGGTATGAGGATCCCACCCCTGCAGCGACGCGCGCTCCAGCGCGGCCGGGGTGGGCTCGAATCGTCCCTCCAGCAGCGAGTCGACGAAGGCGTAGCCGAGCCGGGTTTCCTGTGCCTGCAGCGCCCGTTGGTGGGACAGGTGCAGCGCCGAGATCAGGGCGGCCTGCTCGGCGGCGCGCCGTTCCATCTCGCCCACGGGAGAAGCCGTCTCGTCGATCCACAGCGTGGCGGCCGGCACCTCCAGAATTCGCACCGGGCAGGCCAGCATTCGGCCGCCGCCCTCCTCGCCCAGGGAGCGCGCCGAGACCGCGGTCAGAAACTGGGCATCAGCCAGCATGGCCGAGGTCGGCAGGCGCATCGCCTCGATCCCGGCGCTTCCCCCCAGCCATTCGCCCTCCAGACCGGTGAAGAGCACGTCCCGCTCGAGCAGCAGGCTCAATGCCGTGGCGATATCGCCCAGGCTGCGCGCCGTCAGCGCCGACCGGGTGAGGTCGCGATGAATCCGCTCCGCCTGGGCGATCAACTGTCCCTGGCGGGCGATCAGCCAGGCGTGCACCTCCTCGGTGATCTGGCTGAACGGAACGTCCCAGGGGATCTCCAAGAGCGGAAAATCCAGCGCTTCGGCCACGCGCCGGCTGGTCTCGGGAAAGGCGGTGAGGAACCTCGGCACCGCTAGCGCCACGCCGGCCAGCTCCTTCTTCACCAGCGCCTCGATCAGTGCCCGCTCGGCGGACGGCTCGTCAGGCCAGTGATAACCGGTGGTCAGCAGCAGTTGGCCCGCGCGAACCCAGGCGACGATATCGGGATGATCGACCATGTGCACCCAGCGCAACGGTCGATCCAGCGAACGCTCGCCAGCCACCACGCGAGCGTGGCGCAGATTGGTCTCACGCAGCGCCGTGGCCAGGTCGAGTTCGACCGGCGGTCGCGCCATGCCGGCCTCGTCAACCGACACGGCGGTCAGCCATCCAGCCGCGTCGAGACGAACTTGGTATCGAGATATTCATCGATGCCGTAGCGGCCACCCTCGCGACCCAGGCCGCTGTCCTTGACGCCGCCGAACGGCGCCTGGGGCACGGAAGGCGCGCCATCGTTGACGCCGACGATACCGTAGTCCAGCACTTCGGAAACCCGTGCCGCCCGACCCAGATTGCGGGTCCAAAGGTAGGCGGCGAGGCCGAACGGCGTGGCGTTGGCGGCGGCGATCGCCTCTTCCTCGCTGTCGAATACGATCAGCGGCGCGACGGGTCCGAAGGTCTCCTCCTGCATGATCTGCATGTCGTTGGAAACGTCCGCGAGCACCGTCGGCGCGACGAAGAACCCGTCGACATCCCGCGCCGCGGTCAAACGCTTCGCGCCCTTGGCCAGCGCATCGTCGATGTGAGACTGCGCCTTGTCGCGCCCGGCCTGACTGACCAGCGGACCGATCTGGGTCGTCTCGTCCTCCGGCTGCCCCATGCGCAGTTCGTCGACCGCCGCGGTCAGACGCGCGGAGAAGGCGTCGAGAATGCCACGCTGAACGTAGATGCGATTGGCACAGACGCAGGTCTGGCCGCCATTGCGGAACTTGCTCGCCATCACCTCGGCCACCGCGGCCTCGATGTCGGCGTCGTCGAAGACCAGGAACGGCGCGTGCCCGCCCAGCTCCAGCGACATGCGCTTCATGGTGGCGGCGGACTTGGCGTAGAGATGCTTGCCGACCGGGGTGCTGCCGGTGAAGGTCACCTTGCGGATGCGTCGATCTTCCATCAGAGCGTCGCTGACCGCCGCGGGTCGCTCGGCGGTGATCACCTGGAACACCTCCGCCGGACCGCCGGCCTGCTGCCAGAGCTGGGCCAGCAGCAGCGCCGTGACCGGCGTCTGCTCCGCCGGCTTGACGATCACCGAGCAGCCTGCCGCCAGCCCCGGTGCCACCTTGCGGGTAATCATGGCGGCCGGGAAGTTCCATGGCGTGATCGCGAGCACCGGGCCGACCGGCTGACGCAGCACGGCGAGCCGCTTGTCCGGATGCTGGCTGGGCAGGATGTCGCCATCGATACGCTTGGCCTGCTCCGCGTACCACTCCAGGAAGCTGGCGGCATAGTCGACTTCCCCCCGCGCCTCGCGGATCGGCTTGCCCATCTCCCGGGACATGGTGACGGCGAGGATTTCCTTGGCCTCCATCATCGCCCGGTGCCACGCCTTGAGCAGAGCCGCCCGTTCGAAGGCGGTGGTCTTGCGCCACGCCTCGAAGCCGCGCTGGGCGTTGTCGGCGGCCAGCTTCGCCTGCGCCACGCCGCAGTCGGCGACCTCTGCGATCACCTCCCCGGTGGCGGGGGAACGCAAGGCGTAGCGGCCCGCATCGGCGGCATCGAAGCCGACGATCGAAGCGGGATAGTAATGGGCATCAGCGGGCGTACGAAGCGGTACGGTTGGACTCTGAAGAGAGGATGAGGAGGAAGACATCGATCCGGTCACCTGTGCGAAAAGAAGGAAGTCTAGCCATCCTACCTTCAGGTCGAAGCGAAATCCTCCTGCAAAAAGTCGGATAAATCGGTCAAAAAACCCTGCTTGTCGTAGGGCGCATCAAACCACCTGGATCTTCGAGGCGGCCTCTTCGGTCATCCGGCCGCGCCAGGTCCGCCCGGGATCGCCGCTGGTCAACAGGGTGTCGAAGTCCGGCAGTTCGGCGAAGAACGCCGCTCGCATCACATCGAGCTTGCTCTCGTCGGCGACCAGGATCCTGCGTTCCGCATGTTCGATGGCGGCCTGCTTGGGTGCCACTTCATGGAAGTGGAAACAGCTTGCTCCCTTTTCGGCATGGACCCCGGCAGCGGAGATCAGCGCCTTGTTGATACCCAGGCGGCGAATCGCCGTGGTGACGTCCTGCCCGCCGAAGGAGTCGGAAGCGGCGTAGTAGAGCCCGCCCAGCACCACCAGGCGCATGTTGGGCATGTCGCGCTGGCTGAACGCGTTGGCGACGTTGAGGGCATAGGTCACGATGGTCACGTTCATCTCGCGCGGCAGCAACGCGCAGAACGGCATCAACGTCGTGCCACAATCGACGAAGACGGTATCACCCTCCTCGATCATCGACACGACCGCCTCGCAGAGACGTTGCTTGGCCTTCGCATAGCGATCTCTCTGTGCATCGAGATTATAGGCGGCGGCAAACTGAGGGTTGTCGGCCATGACCAGGTGGCCACCAAAGGAGATGATGGCACCGTTACTGGCGGCGATGTCCCGCCTCACCGTCATCTCGGAGACGTCGCACAGCGTCGCCGCATCGGCCAGCGGAAGCGCGCCGTTGCGCCGGATCGCTTCACGGAGTCTCTCGAGCCTCACGGCGCTGCGGCCATTCATGACATTCTCCCGACATTATCTTCCCGATCAGGGTGTTGCGACATCGTTTCACGCGCCATGTCTCTTCCTTGGACACTCACCAGCTGGCACGGTATCACCGCCGGTCATCGATGTTACCCCGTAACGCAGCGAGGAGCCCGCGGGCTCCTCGTCGACGAATCCACTCCAGCAGCGTCAGAACTGCCAGCCAACGCCGAAGTAGTAACCCCATCCGGTGGAACGCAACTCGAAGCTGTCGCCGTGACTGTTGGGGAACGGCGCCATCTCGCCATCGTTCCACTGGCCGCCGTTGTGGAAATAGCGTGCCACTGCCATGAAGCGCAGATGCGTGAACTGGTACAGCAGCACGTTGGTCGCCACGGTCGACTCGTTGGTACGGGTCGGATCGTTGTCGCCCAGGTCCGAACCGAAGTCGTGGTTGGTGAAACCGACGTAGACCAGCGACGCACCGTTATCGAAGCTGCCCAGCGGATAGGAGTAGTTCAACTGCGCGCGGTAGCCGTCCCAGGAGTGCTCGTTGGCGGCACCGTAGTTTTCCCACTGGCGACGCTTGTAGAGATTGAACGAGAGCCCGAGCGGCGAGCCGGTATCGATATCGGTGCCCAGGCCGGCATAGAGCGTGTTCTGACGGCTCTCCGTGGTATGTCCCCAGTCGAAGATATAGTCGAAGGCGACGAACCACTCCTTGAACGGGCCGAAACTCAGGTCCTGGCCGGTCATGTCGTCGATGGAGAGACGCGGCTCCAGCTCCATGAACACCGGCGACCCCTTGTCGAAGATGCCACTGTCCGCTGCATTGCCGACACCGAAGAATTTCGGGAAATCGATATAACCGTAGAGGTCCAGCGGCCCCTTGCGACCGAAGAATTCGTACTCCAGGTAGATATCGTCGACCTGCTGCGGCCCGAACCGGATGTTCTTGCTGCCGATGACGGTGAGGTTCTGGTGATACCAATCGGACAGATAGGGCCCGTCGGCGGTCTGCCCCTCTGCCGCCGGCCCTTCGTCCGGCGTCTCCTGCTCGATGACCGGCGCGTCGCCCTGACCGTCGGCGGCCCAGGCCGGGAACGCGGCCAGCGTCATCGCCCCCAATCCCAGCGACACCGACAACGCCAGATGGCGAGATCCTCCTTTCGGCCACCATTCCATAGCACCCATTGGCCGTGCGATTCGTTCTACCATGCCATTCCCCTACTCTTATTGTGTTGTCATCGTGCCGTCATTGCGGCTGCGTCATCGTCCAGACGGTTATCGCCGATTTGTGACTATTTTTTCATTCCCCTGACCGCCTGTGGCTGGCACAGGCATGCCATCGCGTCACTGCTACGCAATAGTGACTCGGAAATAGGTCGTAAAGCACTACATATGGGCCCATTCTTTGTCCAAAAGTACTCTATGAGCTTGTGAGAATAAAAACAACAAGTGACGGGGAAAACCAAAAAATGTTAAAAACATCTCAAGAAGATGTCCTGTCGAAAGGCGTTTTCTACCCATCAGGACCAACACCAAGGACAACAACATGACACTCATCATGGGCCTGGTCGGCGTCGTCGTGCTGCTGCTGATCGCGCTGATCTTTTCGAGCAACCGCAAGGCGATCAGCCTTCGCACCGTCATCGGCGCCTTTGCCATTCAAGCCGGCATCGGTGCCTTCGTGCTCTACGTGCCGTTCGGCCAGGCCGTGCTGGGATCGGTCTCCAGCGCCGTCAGCCAGGTCATCAGCTATGCCAACGACGGCATCGGCTTCCTGTTCGGCAACCTGGCCGATCCGACCAATGTCGGCTTCGTCTTCGCCATCAAGGTGTTGCCGATCATCATCTTCTTCTCGTCGCTGACGGCCGTTCTCTACTATCTGGGCATCATGCAGTGGGTCGTGCGGATTCTGGGTGGCGCGCTGCAGAAGGTACTGGGCACCTCGCGCACCGAGTCGCTCTCCGCCACCGCCAACATCTTCGTCGGCCAGACCGAGGCGCCACTGGTGGTGCGCCCGTTCCTGGCCAGCATGACCCGCTCGGAACTGTTCGCGGTCATGTGCGGCGGGCTTGCGTCCGTTGCCGGCTCCGTTCTGGCCGGCTACGCCGAGCTCGGCATCCCGATGGAGTATCTGATCGCCGCCTCGTTCATGGCCGCGCCAGGCGGTTTGCTGTTCGCCAAGATCCTGATGCCGGAGACGGAGAATCCCGACGATGACACGCGTCAGGCCAAGGATGTACTGGAAGCCGAGGACAAACCGGCCAACGTACTGGATGCCGCCGCTTCCGGCGCCTCGTCGGGCCTGATGCTGGCCGCCAACGTGGGCGCGATGCTGCTGGCCTTCATCGGCCTGATCGCCCTGATCGACGGCATCCTGGGTGGCGTCGGGGGCTGGTTCGGGATGGATTCGCTGAGCCTGTCGATGATCCTCGGCTGGTTGTTCTCGCCGCTGGCGTTCGTGCTCGGCATTCCCTGGCATGAAGCGACACTGGCGGGCTCGTTCATCGGCCAGAAGCTGGTGGTCAATGAGTTCGTGGCGTACATCAACCTGGCCCCCTATATCAGCGGGGATACCGTGGTCGAGTCGACCGGCCAGGCGATGTCCGCCCATACCGCCGCGATCCTGTCGTTCGCGCTGTGCGGGTTCGCCAACCTCTCATCGATCGCGATCCTGCTCGGCGGTCTGGGCACGCTGGCGCCCAGCCGCCGGCCCGAGATCGCCCGCTACGGCCTCAAGGCCGTACTTGCCGGCACCCTGTCCAACCTGATGTCGGCCACCCTGGCCGGGATCTTCCTGTCGCTGGCCGGCACGGCCTGAACCGGGATGCGTATCGCATGATCGCCATGAAACCCCGGCAGACTCGGCGGAGACATGCCGGGAGCCGGGCTCGGCAGGAAGCCGCCACCAACACGCCGGACAAGGAGATAGGAAGATGAGCAGTCTCGAGCAAGCCGCCAGCCGGGCGCTGGCCATGATGGACCTCACCTCGCTCAACGATGACGACGATGACGCTACCATCCGGACACTGTGTCGTCGTACCGACACGCCGTACGGCGCCCCCGCCGCGGTCTGCCTCTACCCGGCGTTCATCGACGCGGCGGATCGCGAACTGACGGCCATGGGAATTCGCGACCGGGTACGGATCGCCACGGTGACCAATTTCCCCGACGGTAGCGTCAACGTCGAGCGCGCCTGCCGCGAGACCCGGGCAGCCGTCGCGGCCGGTGCCGACGAGGTCGACGTGGTATTTCCCTACAAGGCGCTGATCGGCGGCGATGCCGAGTCGGGACGCGCCCTGGTCGCAGCCTGCCGCGACGCCTGCGGCGATCGGCTGCTCAAGGTGATACTGGAAACCGGCGAACTCGAGGATCCGGCGTTGATCCGCCAGGCCGCGGATATTGCGCTGGAGTGCGGTGCGGACTTCCTCAAGACCTCCACCGGCAAGGTGGCGGTCAACGCTACGCTGGAAGCCGCCGACATCCTGCTCTCCGCCATTCGCGACAGCGGCCGCGACGTCGGCTTCAAGGCGGCCGGCGGCATCCGATCCACCGAGGATGCCAAGGCCTACCTGGATCTGGCCGCCGGCATCATGGGCGAGGCGTGGCTCACCCCGGCGCACTTCCGCTTCGGCGCTTCCGGCCTACTGGATGCGCTGCTCGCGACGCTGTCCGGCGACGACACCCAACCGACCGGCGGCGGATACTGAATCAGGTCGACCACGAGCGGAGAGTGCCATGCTGACGCAGGAAATCATTCGACGTAAGCGCGATGGACAGACCCTCGACCGCAAGATGCTCGATCTGGTCATGGGCGGCATCGCCGACGGCAGCATCGGCGACGCGCAGATCGGCGCGTTCGCCATGGCCGTCTATCTCAACGGCATGAACCGGGACGAGGCGGTGGCGCTGACCGAATCGATCCGCGACTCCGGGCAGGTGATGCGCTGGGGCGGCCCCGACGATCTCGAGTGCGCCGGCCCGGTACTCGACAAGCACTCCACCGGCGGTGTCGGCGATCTGGTATCGCTGATCCTCGGCCCCTGGGTCGCCGCCTGCGGTGGCCATGTACCGATGGTCTCCGGGCGCGGCCTCGGCCACACCGGCGGCACCCTGGACAAGCTCGAATCGATTCCCGGCTACGACGTTACGCCATCCGACGCCGTTTTCCGCCGCCTGGTGAAAGAGGTCGGCGTCGCGATCATCGGCCAGACCGGGTCGCTGGCGCCGGCCGACAAGCGCCTCTATGGCGTGCGCGACGTGACCGCCACGGTGGAGTCGATCCCGTTGATCGTGGCCTCGATTCTGGGCAAGAAGCTCGCCTGCGGCCTCGAGACGCTGGTGATGGACGTCAAGGTCGGCAGCGGCGCCTTCATGCCGACGCAGGAAGCGTCCCGGGAACTGGCCGAGGCGATCGTCACCATCGGTTGCAGTGCGGGCACCCGGACCAGCGTACTGTTGACCGACATGAACCAGCCGCTGGCCGACTGCGCCGGCAATTCACTGGAAGTCTTCGAGGCACTGCGGCTGCTTGGCGGTCATGGTAAAGAGAGCCGCCTCTATCAGGTGACGCGGTCGTTGGCCCAGGAGATGCTGCTCCAGTCCGGCCTGGCCAGCGATGCCGCAGATGCCGACCAGCGGCTGGACCGCGCGCTCGACTCCGGCGAGGCTCTCGAGCGCTTCTCGCGCATGGTGCAGGGGCTCGGCGGCCCGGGCGATCTGGCGGAGCGTGCCGGCCACTATCTCCCCACCGCCCCGGTCACGGTCGATCTCGAGGCGGATCGGGCGGGTTTCCTCAGCGCCATCGACACGCGCGCGCTCGGCCTTGGCGTGGTCGAGTTGGGCGGCGGCCGACGCAACGCGGGTGACGCCATCGATCACCGAGTCGGCCTCTCACACATCGCCCCGCTCGGCCAGCGCATCGAACCGGGGCAGCCGCTGGCACGCATCCATGCCGTGGATCGGGCCGCTGCCGACGCCGTCAGCCAACGCCTGCGTCGCGCCTTCGACCTGAGCGAGGTGCCCGTCGAGCAGCCGCCGCTGGTTCACGCCACGCTGCGTCAGGAAGACCTGTCATGAACGAGGAGAAGAGATGAAACGTGCGATTCTGCTGGTCCTCGACTCCTTCGGCATCGGCAACGCCCCGGACGCCGCGGACTACGGCGACACCGGTTCCGACACGCTCGGCCATATCGCCCGCTATCGCGCCGATGCCGGCCGGCCGCTCGAGCTACCCAACCTGGCTCGCCTGGGGCTCTATCACGCCCATCGGCTGAGCACCGGCGACTGGGCGGCCGGCGTCGACGTTCCCGACACCGTCGAGGGTGCCTGGGCCTGCGCCCGCGAAATCTCCTCCGGCAAGGACACCCCCTCCGGCCACTGGGAGATCGCCGGCGTACCGGCACTGTTCGAATGGGGCTACTTCACCGAACGCGAGAACAGCTTCCCGCCAGACCTGCTCGAGGCGTTGATCGAGCGCGCCGATCTGCCCGGCGTGCTCGGTAACTGCCACGCCTCCGGTGTGCCGGTGATAGAGGCGCTGGGCGAAGCGCACATCGCCAGCGGCAAGCCGATCGTCTATACCTCGGCGGATTCCGTGTTCCAGATCGCCGCCCATGAGACCCACTTCGGTCTCGATCGCCTGTACCGACTGTGCGAGATCGCCCGCGAACTGCTGATGCCCTACAACATCGGCCGCGTCATTGCCCGACCGTTCATCGGCGAAACGTCGGAAACGTTCGAGCGCACCGGCAACCGTCGCGACTATGCCATCGAACCGCCGACGCCGACCGTGCTGCAGAAGCTGCACGACGACGGCGGCAGGGTACTGGGCGTCGGCAAGATCGGCGACATCTACGCCCATTGCGGGGTCAGCGAAGTGCGCAAGGCCCACGGCTTCGAGGCGCTGTTCGACGCCACCCTCGCCGCCATCGGCGACGCCGGCGATCGAACCCTGGTAATGACCAACTTCGTCGACTTCGACACCCTCTACGGCCATCGCCGCGATCCGGAAGGCTATGCCGGCGCACTGGAAGCCTTCGACCGGCGCCTGCCGGAGGTGATGGCCAGGCTCGAGCCCGGCGACCTGCTGATCCTCACCGCCGATCACGGCAACGACCCGACCTGGCGCGGGACCGACCACACCCGTGAACAGGTGCCCATCCTGGTCGCAAGTGACAGGCTGGCCCCCGGCAACTACGGCCGCCGCGAAAGCTACGCCGATATCGGCCAGACCCTGGCCGAGCATTTCGGACTGACCTTGATGGACCATGGGCGTTCACTACTGACGGAATCGCCCCAGGGAGACAACTGATGGCAACCCCGCATATCGACGCCCAACCGGGCGCCTTCGCCGACACCGTATTGATGCCTGGCGACCCGCTGCGAGCCCAGTTCATCGCCGAAACCTTTCTCGACGATGTGGAGTGCGTCAACCGGGTGCGCAACATGCTCGGCTTTACCGGCACCTACCAGGGTCGCAGGATATCGGTGATGGGCAGCGGCATGGGCATTCCTTCCTGCTCCATCTACGCCAAGGAGCTGATCACCGAATACGGTGTCGAGCGGCTGGTCCGGGTCGGCTCCTGCGGTGCGGTGCGCGACGACGTCGCGGTCAACGACATCGTCATCGGCATGGGGGCGAGTACCGACTCCGGCGTCAACCGCGCCCGCTTCGGCGGTCACGATTTTGCCGCCATCGCCGATTTCGAGCTCGTCCGCCATGCGGCGGACGCCGCCCGTGAACGCGGCACGCCCGTGAAAGTCGGCAACCTGTTTTCGGCGGATCTGTTCTACACGCCGGACGTCGACTTCTTTCAGACCATGAAGCGCCACGGCATTCTCGGCGTCGAGATGGAGGCCGCCGGCCTGTATGGGGTCGCCGCCGAGTTCGGCGCCCGCGCGCTGACCGTGTGCACCGTCTCCGACCATATCCTCGCCGGCGAGGCGCTCGATGCCCAGGCGCGCCAGACAGGCTTTGCCGAGATGATGGCGATCACCCTGGAAGGGCTGCTGCGCGATGACCGGGAGACGAGCCGATGAGCGACATCCAGGTACCCGACGACGTCCGGCGGACGGCACTGAACGTTCGCGATCACGCCTACGTGCCCTACTCCGGCCACCCGGTGGGCGCGGTGCTGATCAGCGAGAGCGGCAAGACCTACGCGGGCTGCAACGTCGAGAGCGCCAACTACAAGGGCCTCTGCGCCGAGGCCAGCGCCATCGCCGGGCTGATCTCCAGCGGCGAGCGCGAGATACGCACGATCTACGTCATCGGCCCCGGCGAGCATCTCTGCACCCCCTGCGGCGACTGCCGGCAACGCATTCGGGAATTCGCCACGCCGAAGACCCGGATCGTGGTCCTCGACGGCAAGGGCAGCCCGCTCAAGCGCTATACCATGGACGAACTGCTGCCCGACTCCTTCGGCCCGGAAAACCTGAACAAGACCTCGGGGATGCGCTGAGCGATGTGCGATGACCTCGCCTTTCGCCCGGCAACGCCCGACGACCTGAGCGCACTCTGGTCGATTCGAAACCGGGCGGCGAGGATTCAGTGCGTGGGGCACTACCCGCCCGCCGCACTGGATACCTGGCTTGCCGCCGCGCCGAGCGACGGTTTCCGACATCTTCTTCGACAGGGTCACGCGATCGTGGCGGAACGGGATCGGAGCATCGTCGGCTACACCGTCGTCGATGTCGGCGAACGGGAGCTGGAAGCGCTGTTCGTCGCACCGAACCATTTTCGTCGCGGTCATGGTTCGAAGTTGCTGGCACGCGCAGAGGAGCTGGCCAGGCAGGAAGGCATCGACATCTTGACGCTGTCCGCCGCGCTCAACGCCATCGACTTCTATCTCGCCCACGGTTACGAACTGCTCGCCCTTGACGACTACGCTCATCGCAGCGGGGTGAGGTTGAAACGCGGCGTGATGCAGAAGTCGCTCAAGCTCCTGGGCCGATCGTCCTGAACCCGACATTACTGCTCGAAGCTGCCGGTGTGTTCGATGTCCGTGCCGCGTTCCGGTAGCGATTGCAGTACGAGTCGTGGCACAGAAACGAGCCGCCTCGCATCACGCGGCGCGCGACGTCGGCCGGTCCCGGCGGGTTGCTCAACGGCGAGCGCGCGTAGTAATCGGGGTCGAAGCCATCGCCGCACCACTCCCAGACATTGCCGACCGTCTGATACAGGCCGTAACCATTGGGCGGGAAAGCCTCGACCGGCGCGGTTAAACGCCAGCCATCCTCGATGAGATTGGTGTGGGGGAAGTCGCCTTGCCAGATGTTGCAGCGCCATGTCCCGCAGTCGTCCGTCACGTCGTCACCCCAGGGATAGCGGCATCCCGCCAGCCCCCCACGCGAGGCGTACTCCCATTGTGCTTCACTGGGCAACCCGCGCCCCGCCCATTGACAGTACGCCACGGCATCGCGCCAGCTGACGTGAACGACAGGATGATCCAGCAGGTCATCCACCGTCGACAACGCCCCGCCCGGGGCGCGCCAATGCGCACCCCGTACCGCGACCCACCACGCCATGCCGTCGAGGGCGCCGAGCACGTCCTCCCTCGGTGCCTGAACCTGATGGCGAAACACCGCCGAGACTCCCCACCGCTCGGCCTCCGTGCGATATCCCGTGGCGTCGACGAAACGCGCGAAATCGCGGTTGGTAACGGTGGTCGCATCGATGACGAACGCGTCGAGATAGACCGCATGCGTCAGGTGTTCGCCATCGCGACGGTTGGCGATGTCGGTGCCTTCACCCATGACGAACGAACCGGCGGGAATGGCCGCCTGCTCGATCGGATGGCTACCGGCTCCCGCCAGTCGACGTGGAAGCCCGTCGGCCCCGGCCTCCGGGTTCTTTCGTGCCGAAGTCGGGGTACAGCAGGCACGACCGTTCGATGCCATTCGAAACGCCCCCTTCAGCGCCAAGGCGCCGCCCATGTCGACGTATGGGTCGCGCTTTCGGCCCGCCAACGCGCGATCACCTGGTGGAGGTGATCGCGCAGCGCTCGGCAGGAGGGGTCGTCCCAGCGGTTGTCGAGCTCGTCGGGATCGCTTTCCAGGTCGAAGAGCTGCCCCTCGTCACTGTCGACGAAGGTCACCAGCTTCCAGCGGTCGTCACGCACCATGGTCATCAATTCGGTGTCGGTCAGGATGAAATCGCGGGCGTGCTCGGCGAAGACGTGCTCGCGACCCGCCCACGCCTCGCCCTGCAGCGCCGGCAACAGTGATTGCGCTTCCATCCAGGCCGGCGGTTCGACACCCGCCAACTCGAGAACGGTCGGCCCCAGATCCATGAGCGAAGTCAAACCTTCGATGCGCTGGTTCCCTCGCACGAACTTCGGCCCCCAGACGATCGCGGGGACATGCACACTCGACTCGTACATATTCCATTTCTGGCTATGACCGTGGTCGTTGAGGCAGTCGCCATGATCCGAGGTGAACACGATGATGGTGTCCTCGAGGACGCCACGCCTCTCCAAGGCGTCGAGCAGCCGCCCGACCTGCGCATCGATCATCGTCACGTTGGCATGATAATGGCGCCGCTGGCGGACCATCTGCTCGGGGGTCGGATGCTCCAGATGCTTGACCGCGTCATGATCGCTGTCGAGATGGTTCTGGCGCAGCGCCCTGAGCGGCGCCGGCTGACTGGCGATATCGTCCGCGCCGCCGACCGGCATCGGCACGTCACGCGTCTCGAACGGTTGGAGGTATTCAGGCGTGGGATCGTAGGGGGGGTGCGGTCCGGGAAATCCAATCTGCAGAAAGAACGGCTCGTCACCGGGGTAACGCTCGAGCCACATGGCCGCGAAGTCACCGACGAAGTTGTCGGCATGCAGCTCGGCAGGCGCCTCCCAGACGAAAGCTCCCAGGCGATCGTCATAGTCGGCGCGGTGACGGTAGGTCACCCGGCTCGGCTTGTCGACGCCCCGGGCCCACAGCGCCTTGTCCCACTGGTCGAGGAAGAACGGCAGGTTGGGATGGTCGCGATCCTTGTTCTCGACCACGTGGCGCTCGTGGAAGCCGAGCGGCGTCTCGTACGGGAAGGTATGCATCTTGCCGATATTGGCGCAGCGGTAGCCCGCCTGCGCCAGTTGTTCGACCCACGAATGCCGCCACGGCTCGTCGTTTCGGAACACACCGGTGCTGTGCGGATAGAGGCCCATGAACAGACTGGCTCGTGACGGTGCGCAGGATGGCGCCGTGACGTAGGTTCTCGCGAAGGTAGTGCCCTCCTGGACCAGCCGATCAAGATTCGGAGTGATCGCGTGCTCATGTCCCAGTGCGTGGATCGTGTCGAATCGCTGCTGGTCCGTGATCACGAACATGATATTGGGAACTTTCCTCTCTGACATGGACGCGGCTCCTTGCTCCATTGATGGCGATTTCACAGCTCGCTGCGATAGGTTTCGGTGATCGCGATGACGCAGGCGAGGCTGACCAATGTCATGGCAAACAGATAGAGCGCCGGCCCCCAGTAACTACCGGCGAAGGCACTGGCCAGCGCGGCGGCGATCAACGGCGTCGGTGCACCGCCCAACAGCGCCGAGCCCTGATAGATCATGCCGAGCGAGGTGTAGCGTACGCGCGTCGAGAACATCTCGGCGAAGAAGGTGCCCTGAATGGTGAACATCAGCCCAGTGCCCACCGCCTGCACCACGATGATGGTCGGCCAGACGACCCAGGCCTCTCCGGTGGACAGCAGGGGAAAATAGGCCAGCCCCCCGATGGCGCAGACGACGATGCCCGCCATGTAGACCGGACGGCGCCCCACCCGGTCGGAGAACATGCCGATCAACGGTGTCAGGAAGACCTGTACCGCGGCGGACATGACGAAACCGGTCAGCATCATCTGCTGCGACAATCCCAGCGTCGACGTGGCGTAGGCGATACCGAAGACGTTGATGACGTTGAAGGTCACCGCATCGGCCATGCGCGCGCCGAGTCCGAGCAACAGATGGCCCGGTTGCTCGCGAAGCAGGCTCATCAACGGGATGTGGCGCGCGGGCTCTTGTGTCTTTCGCTTGCGGAAGACTTCCGTCTCTGGCAGCGAACTGCGAAGGAACAGGGCGAAGACGAGAAAGACACCGCTCAGCAGAAACGGAATCCGCCAGCCCCACGCCAGAAAGCTCGACTCCGGCAACAGTTGGACCAGGGAGAAGACCCCGGTAGAGACCAGCAGCCCCATCGGCGTACCCAACTGGTGAAAGCTGCCCATCAGCCCGCGCTTTCGGCTCGGCGCGTTCTCCAGCGCAACCAGCGCACCGCCGCCGAATTCACCGCCTATTCCCAGCCCCTGCACGATACGAAGGGTAATCAGCGCCGCGGGCGCCCACCAGCCGATCGATTCGTAAGTCGGCACGAGCCCCATCAACAGCGTGCATACGCCCATGATGAGAACGGTGATGATCAGCATCGTCTTGCGACCGTGCCGGTCTCCGAAGTGGCCGAACAGCAACGCACCAATGGGGCGGGCGATGAAACCGGCGGCGAAGGCGCCGAACGAGGCCATCAGGCTGACGGAAGCGTCGGCATCGGCGAAGAACAGTTGCGGAAACACCAGCGCCGAGGCGATGCCGTAGAGATAGAAGTCATACCATTCGATGAAGGCACCGCTGAACGCAGCAAATGCCGCCTTTCTGGATTTGCCCTCTGACCGCGTGGGGTCCTGCAGATCATCGACGCTCATGACATTCCTCTCGTTTGGCGAACCCCGTCAGGAGGCAGCGGGCCCATGACCCAAGTTGTCGTTGGTGATCCAGTCACGATGAGACGGCGCATGCTAATGCTCGGATGAGCGCCATTAGTCTCAAACGAGCAAGAGCGTATGCTGGTACTATCGCTCAGGGCAAGTTTTCGACCGACGACTACAACTAAGGATGTAGAGGGAGGCTTTATGACGGATGCCAGCAAAACTCGGCCACAAAGGGCTTCTGTCGGCGAGGATCAGATATTTGAGATGGTTCGTCGTTATTTCCTGGAGGACGAATCCAAGAGCGATCTGGCGCGTCACTTCGGTATCAGCCGTTTTCAGGTCGCGCGACTGTTGAAGGAGGCCCGGGAAACGGGGTTGGTCATGATCAGCATTCGCCATCCCGCGCAACTCTCACCGGAGATGGGTTTGGACGTGGCCGCGGCCTTGGGAATCGAACACGCGATTGTGGTGGACCGCATACCGGGCAGCGACCAATCCACCATCGAAGCCGTCGCCCATCGCCTTGCCATAGTGCTCGACGATGAGATCAAACCCGGCCAGACCGTCGGCATGACCTGGAGCCGTGTGATCGAGTCGATGGCACGCCAGATTCGCCAGTTGCCCACCTGCGAGGTCGTGCAGCTCGCCGGAGCCATCCACCTCACCGGCAACCGACTCGGATCCGTCGAGACCATTCGCATCATCGCAGAAGCCGCCAATGGCACGGCATACCCCATCTATGCCCCCCTGGTACTGCAGGAGGCCGAAACAGCGAGGGCGTTGGCGCGCCAACCCGATATCGCCCGCTCGTTGGCCCGAATCGAGGAGTTGGATATCGCCGTCGTATCGGTCGGTGCCTGGCGCCCCTCCGGCTCGGCGCTCTACAACATGCTGACAGCGAGCGAGGCCGAGGAGATAGCCGACAAAGGCGCCTGCGGCGAAATCAGTGGTCGACTCTTCGATCAGCATGGACAGGCCATAGAAAGCGAACTGGACCGTCGCGTTCTCGGTATCTCGGTGGACCAATTACGCAGAGTTCCCCGGGTCATCGGTACCGGTGCCGGTGCTTATCGAGCCCAGGCAACGATCGCGGCCGCCAAGGCTGGACTGTTCAATACCCTCATCGTCGACCGCAGTCTGGCCCAGGCCATTCTCGACCTTACCGGGTCGTTCACTGCCAACGCATGAGCAGCTCGATATATCGACTTGCAGCACTGGCCTATGCTTCAGCGGAACCTATCGGCGAGGCGCAACGGTGACGACTCTTCGTCGAGTTTGGGTATACTCGGAATCCAGCCAATGACGACAACAACCCTTTCTCCGCTTGGATTCATCGATGGCCCCAGCGCGCTTTTCCGCTTTCGAGCTTCTGCTGCTGAAAAGTCGTTACCCGCCGGATACCGCGGCCCTGCTGCTGTTGACGTGGGTCTACGTCAACAAGCGCGCCGTGCTTGCCGAGGACCGGCGCTATCTCGAAGTGCTGGCCAACGGCTATCGCCATTCCCGGGATCTCGACACGTTGCTGGCGATCGCCAGAGCCGACCTGAAGGCCATCCAACTGGCCGCCGAGGTGGTGTTACGCGAACGCGTCGATGAACAGTCGCATCCCTTCCTGCGGCGCGCGATCGGGCTGGCCACGAGCGAGGGCGATCTCAGCCCGCGCAATCACCACATCCTGCGCTTTCTCTCCGATCTTTCAGGCGTGACGCCGGCTGCTTTTGCACGGCTGTTCCGCGAGGTGGCCGGCCGCGCCCTGACGCCTCCCAGCGACCCCAGCCGACAGGCGTATTGGCAACAGCAAGAGCAAGCCGAGCCGGCAGCCGAGGCAGACACCGATACCCCGGCTCCCTCCCCACGCAGGACTCAGCGTTGGCTAGGCTGGCGAACCCGAATCCTGTCCGCGCATGCGCGGCGACGGGAGAATCGCCTTGAGCGTGACCGCCTGCGCCAGCAGGCACGTCAACGAGCGGAGCGGCGGCGCCAGGAAGAAGAACGCCTGCAACGGGCACGCCAGGCCGAGGCCCAGCGCCAGGAAGAGGAGCGCCAGGCCGACGCCCAGCGCCGGGAGCGAGCGCGTCAGGAAGAAGCCTCACGTCAAGAACAGCAGCGACGACAACGCCAGTGGCAGCAGGCGGCCGGCATCCCCCAACCCCACTACCGAATCCGGCTGGCCTTGCAGGTCCTGGAACTCGACGAGCATGCCTCCTCGACCGATATCAAACGCGCCTACCGCCGCCTGGCACAGCGCCATCATCCCGATCGCTTCCACGGCCAGGGCGACTTGCGAATATCCTTGGCTTCGCAGCGTTTCCAGCGGATCAAGAACGCCTACGACCTGTTGATGCAACATGCGTGATCTCTATCGCCGACTCGGCATCGCCAAGGACGCAACGCCCAGAGCCATCGTCAGGGCCGCAGAACGCTGCAACAATCGGACGCTGAAGGCCGATGCGCTGAGCGCTCTCGGCGACGCGGCGCATCGCGAAGCCTATGACGACCTGCATGCACTGCTGGACGACCTCGGCAGGCTGCGGGCGGGTCTGGGCATGACCCATGCCCCCCACTGGCAAGGGGACACCGCCAACGATTTTTCCTCGTCCCCCGAACGCATCGTGGTTCGCCAGGAACTGCTGACGCAACAGCTGCAGATCGCACTCAGCCGCCATCAGACGCGCTGGCGACGCTGGTCCTGGCTTGCCCTGGCAGTACTGATCGGATGGCTCGCCGCTTATGGCATCGGCCGCTGGCTGAGTTAGTGCCAGAGGAGAACCGAGACGTAGCCAATTAGCGATAGTCCATCTTCACTACCCGCTTGCCCAGATTGTCGCCATCGAATAGCCCTGTCAGCGCCCTGGGAACCGCCGCCAGCCCACCTTCGACGATATCCAGACGCCAAACGAGTTCGCCCGCTGCCACAGGCAGTTGGGTAGCGCGCTGGAACGCTTCCCACTCATGGAGATATTCGGGCGCGACGAAAGGGTGAACACTGACGCCCAAACCACCGAGTCGCGCCAGGTTGGCTGGCGCCCGGCGGGGTTCGGGCTGCTGGTATTGGCTGATCAGCCCGCACAGCACCACTCGACCGCCGGGGCGCATGAGGGTGTTGGCGATCTCGAACGCCGATCCGCCGAGACTCTCGAAATTGAGCGTGATGCCATCAGGTACGATCTCGCGCAGCCGCTCGGCATAGTCCAGCGCGCGGTGGTCGAGCACGTGCTCGAAACCGACCGCCTTCAACCACTCCCGCTTTTCTCTGCGTCCGGCGGTCACGATCACCTGCGCCCCGGCACGTCGAGCCCACTGCGCCGCCAGAGACCCCACCGCACCGGCAGCGGCACCGACCAGCACCGTGTCCGATGCCAACGGTCGGCCGATGCGGCACACTCCCAGCCAGGCAGTGAATCCGGTCATCCCTAGCGGATGCAGTCCCGCCAGGGGCGGTTCCGCCGACGCCGGATAGCGGATCAACCCAGCCCCGTCATGCTCCACCATCGTCTGCATCGGAAGATGCCCGAGCGCCCAGTCACCCCGTTGCCACATCGGCGACTGACTCTCCCCGACCCGAGCCAGCGCCCAGCCCGAGAGCACACTGCCAGTCTGCCATCGCGCGATATAGTCGTATCCCTCTGGCTGCATGCGGTTTCGCATGTAAGGGTCGACACTGAAATAATGGGGTTCCAGACGCAGCGATTTCCGGCGATCAATCGCCGCCGAACGCAGCCCGATGTCATCGGGCTGCAGTGGGCCTTGCGGCATTCGCCGCAGAAAAAGTTGTTCGACCAGCCCGGCTACCGGCGTCACCGCCGCTCTCTCAGAGGGTCCAAAAGCCCACTGAGGCCGTTGTGATCGATCTCGTGCATCAACGCCAGCAGACGCCCGATCTCCCCGTCGGGGAAGCCTTCCCTGGCGAACCAGTTCAGGTATGGGCCCGGCAGGTCGGCGATCAACCACCCCTCGTACTTGCCGAAGGGCATCTTGCGACTGACCAGTCTGGTGAGGTCTTCAGGCTCCATTGCGTCTCCTTCGTCGATTCCTGGCCGCATCATTCTACAGCGCCTGGCGGCCACCTCCGCCACCCTGCCCATGAGCTAGTCGCATGGCCTCATTCCCAGCGACCGCTTGCCCGACGGGGCGGCAAAGGCGTTAGGTTATACCGCCATGAGCACGGCGCATCGGCGCCTACGATAACGATAACGGGAGACGGCTATGCAAACGTCGCTGCGGCCACTGGTATTCTGGCCGACCTTTCTGATCCTGCTGGCAGCGGTCGTGGCCAGCTATGTCGATCTGGACGCGTTTCTGGCCACGGCCAGCGCACTCAACGATGCGGTCCTGACCAACTTCTCGTGGCTGTTCAGCCTGGGCAGCCTCTATCTGCTGATCATGGCGGTGATCGTCTATTTTTCTCCGCTCGGCCGTGTCCGCATCGGCGGCCGGGATGCCACGCCACTGCTGTCGCGGCTGCGCTGGTTCTCGATCACGCTATGCACCACGCTGGCCGTGGGCGTGCTGTTCTGGACCACCGCCGAGCCCCTCTACCACTACATGGGCCCGCCCGCCTCCAGCGGCCTGGAGGCCGGTTCCAGCGATGCCATGCTGTTCGCGATGTCGACCATGTTCCTGCACTGGTCGTTCACGCCCTACGCCATCTACGCCGTCCCGGCGCTGATCTTTGCGCTCGCCTTCTACAACCTGCGCCTGCGCTTTTCGATCTCGAGCATGCTGGAGCCGATCTTCGGCCCCAGGGTCAAACGCTTCGGCGGGCTGATCGATGCCATCTCGCTCTATGCGCTGGTGGCCGGCATGGCGTCTTCGCTGGGCACCGGCGCGCTGACCCTGGCCGGCGGCGCGGGCCAGTATCTCGGCGGCGAGACCAGCCCGCTGCGACTCGGCGTGATCATCGCCATCATCGTGGTGACCTTCGTGCTCTCTGCCGCCAGCGGTCTGCAGAAGGGGATCGCCCGGCTGTCGTCGTTGAATGCCGTGCTGCTCGCCATTCTCGGCGTGTTCATGTTCATCGTCGGCCCCACCGTCTTCTGTCTGGCACTGGGCGTCGAGTCGTTCGGCGTCTATCTCGACGGTTTCTTCACCAAGAGCCTGTTCACCGGCGCCGCCGCCGACGACCAGTGGCCGCAGTGGTGGTCGATCTTCTACTGGGCGGTGTGGTTCGCCTGGGCGCCGGTGGCGGCGCTGTTCCTGGGCAAGATTTCCCGCGGCTACACGGTACGTGAGTTCCTGCGCGTCAACCTGCTTTATCCGGCGCTGTTCGCCAGCGTGTGGATCCTGATCTTCTCCGGCACCGCGCTCTACTTTCAATCACATCTGGGACAGTCGCATCTGGACACGGGCGGCGCCGATCTCTATGCCGTGCTCAACGACCGCGGCGTCGAGAACGTGCTCTATGAGCTGTTCCGCCAACTCCCGTTCTCCCAGGTATGGATTCCGCTGCTGCTGTTCATCGCCTACATCTCCTACGTCACCGCGGCGGATTCCCAGACCGACGCCATCGGCAACCTCTGCACCCGCGGCCTGACCGCCGACTCCGATCTCAATGCCGGCGTCCCGATGAAGGTGATCTGGGGCGTGATCGTCGGCGTGGTCTCCTGGGTCATGGTCAGCTTCGTGGGGATCGACGGCATCAAGATGCTCTCCAACCTGGGCGGGTTGCCCGCCATGCTGATCGTGCTGCTGGCCACCGGCTCGCTGTGGGTCTGGCTCAAGCACCCCGATCGGCTCGACACGATGCCGACACGCAAGACTCCCTCAACCACCGCCAAGGACGAGGCATGAGAATCAGACAGGACTTCCCGCACCGCGTGCGAGAGATCGAGAACCAGTGGATCGTGCTGGCCGACGGCACTCGCCTGGCCGCCAGAATCTGGCTGCCGGAGGACGCCGAATCGAAACCGGTGCCGGCGATCCTCGAATACCTGCCCTACCGCAAGCGCGACGGCACGGCGGTTCGCGACGAGCTCACCCACCCCTGGTTCGCCGGCCACGGCTACGCCTGCGTGCGGGTCGACATGCGCGGCAACGGCGAATCCGACGGCCTGATGGAGGACGAGTACGCCCCCCAGGAGCAGGCCGACGCGCTGGAAGTGATCGACTGGATCGCCTCGCAGCCGTGGTGCAATGGCAAGCTCGGCATGATGGGCATCTCCTGGGGTGGCTTCAACGGCCTGCAGGTGGCCGCGCTCAGGCCCGAGCCGCTCAAGGCGATCATCACGCTCTGCTCCACCGATGACCGCTACGCCGACGATATCCACTACAAGGGCGGCAACATGCTGCTGGAGAATCTCGGCTGGGCGGCGACCATGCTGAGCTTCTCCGCGGCGATGCCCGACCCGGCGCTGGTCGGCGATCGCTGGCGGGAGATGTGGAAGCATCGCCTCGACAACATGCCGCTGCTGATGGATCCCTGGCTCACGCATCAGCACCGCGACGACTACTGGCGTCACGGCTCGATCTGCGAGAGCTACGAGAATATCGAAGCGGCGGTCTACATGATCAGCGGCTGGGCGGATTCCTACGTCAACACCATCCCGCGCATGATGGAGAATCTCTCCTGCCCGAAGAAGGCACTGTTGGGGCCGTGGATGCACAAGTATCCGCACTTCGCGATTCCCGATCCCGCCATCGGCTTCCTGCAGGAGGCGCTGCGCTGGTGGGACTACTGGCTCAAGGACATCGACACCGGGATCATGGACGAACCCGAGTGCACCTTCTACCTGCAGGATGGCGTGCCGCCGGCGCCCCGGTATCTGGAACGCCCCGGCCGGTGGGTTCGCACCCATGGTTGGCCCGCGCCGGTGGATGAGATCGAGGCGTGGTCGCTTGCGCTGGGCGACACCGGCCTGACGCCGAACGGTCGATTGAGCCAGGACCGCGCGATCGCCTCCCCGCTCACCGCCGGCTCGCTGCAGGGAGAATACATTCCGCTGTGGTTCGGTGCGGACTTCCCGCCGGACCAGCGCCGCGACGACGGCCTGGCACTGACCTTCGACTCCGAGCCCTATCTCTACGGTCTCGATATCCTCGGCCAGCCCACACTCACCGCCACGCTGACGAGTGCCGAGGATTGCGGCCAGTTGCACGTGCGCCTGTGCGACGTCGCTCCCAGTGGCGAAAGCGCGCTGATCAGCTACGCCACGCTCAACCTCAACCTGCGAGACGATTCGGCCACGATCACCCCGCCGGTACCGGGCGAGCCAATGGAGATACGCGTGGCGCTGGATCTGATCGGCTACCGCCTGCCCGAGGGGCATCGCCTGCGCGTGGCGCTCTCCAGTGCCAGCTTCCCGCTGGTGTGGTCGCCGAAGAAACGCGCCGACCTCATTCTCAAGGCCGGCACGCCGACGCTGTCGCTGCCGATCTGCAAGGCGGAATACGTACCCATGCCGTTCGAACCGCCGGAGAGCGCCACGCCCTGCCGTATCGAGACGCTGCGCGCTGGCCAGCCCAGGCGCACGATCAGTGAAGACGTGGGTAGCGGCGAGGTGACCGTCACCATCGAGGACGACATGGGCGACATTCGCTTCACCGATCACGGTTTGCGCGTCGAGCAGTGGGCGAAGGAGATCTACACCAGCCACCCCTCCGACGCCACGCGGACCCGCGCCGGGATCGAGTGGCACTACCGCGCCGGTCGCGACGAAGGCAATGGACAGTTCGCGGTGGAAGTGACCAGTCGCTATCGGCTGCACTGCGACGAGACCACCTTCTACCTGCGTGCCGAGCAGTTGGCGTACGAGGGCGAGACGCCGGTCAGCGAAAAATCGTGGGAGCGAGAGATTCCACGCACGGCGATCTGATCCCGGCATTGGCGTGTTATGCTCCGGAGCCGTGATCCCCTGGCTCCGGATGCTTGCATGCCCCCGCATGACCCTCTCCCGCCGCTCTCCTGCCTCCGCGCTTTCGAGGCGGCCGCACGCCATGGGAGTTTCACCCAGGCCGGCAGGGAGCTGCATCTGACCCAGAGCGCCGTGAGCCGCCAGATCAAGCGCCTGGAAAACGATCTCGGCCGGCCGCTGTTCGAACGCCACCACGACGGACTACGCCTGGCACCCGCCGGCGAGCACTACTTCGGGGTCGTGCAACGGCTGCTGCGAGATCTACGCGACGAGACGGCACGCCTGCGGCGGCGCGGCGGCGAGCGCCAGCTCACCCTGGCCTCGAGCCCGACCATCGCCTCGATCTGGCTGGCGCGCCGGCTGCCCGACTTTCAGCGCGCCCACCCCGATATCGAGATTCGCATTCTGACCGTCGAGGACCCGCACCGTCTCGATCTGGCGGAGTTCGATCTCGGTATCTACTACCATGTACCACGTGAAGTCGACCCGCCCGGCCTGGAAGCCGAGGCCATCTTCGACCATGAGGAGGTCGCCGCGGTCTGTAGCCCCGTCTATCTGGAACGTCACGGAAGCATTCGCGATCCCGCGGAACTGCTCGATCGCCATACGCTGATGGTGGTCGAGGATCACTATCACGACTGGTTGACCTGGGAGCTCTGGTTTCAGGCGCTCGGCATCGAGTGGCATCCTCCCACCCATACGCTGCGGGCCAACAGTTTCCAGCTGTTGATGAACGCGACGCTCGCCGGACAGGGCATCACCCTGGGCTGGATGCGTCTGCTGGGGGCAGAACTCGAGCAGGGCAACCTGGTGCAGGCGCTTCCGCTGACGCTCCCCAGCCGTGGCCGACTGTCGCTGTTGACCCCGCAGCATCGTCATTTCACCGAACCGATGCGGGCATTTCGGGAGTGGGTGCTGGAGTAGGAATCCGCACCGCCGATCGGGCGGTCCTGTGCGTCGACACGATGCGCCCGGAGCGCCGGATTCCCGGAAGATAGACGAACGAAAGCCGGCAGCGATCACGTTGCCGGCTTTGTCATGGTCGAATCGACCTGCTCTCAGGCGCGATGCTCGCTGCCGGTCCCATGAAGAGGATCGGACTGGGTCACTCGATCCCGCGCCTCGGGAGGAGCCTTGTCGCTACTGCAGAGACGCAGAGCGACGAAAAGCCCAAAGGCGACAAAACCGATGACGATAAGGCTCAGACTGAACAGACTCATTGCGCACCCCCGCGTATCCGCCATCGACCGAGCCAGAACTTGCCATGCTGATCTCGATACCCTGATGGCCACCTGGCGCCTTTACCGGCACCGTTATTCTCGATCGGGCGACTCTTCCCGCGACTGGTCGACTGCTGACGGAGCCGACTCGTGACGCCCGTTCCTGAAACCGAGGGTCATCCATCCGACCCAATCACTGCCTTTTTCGGCGCCAGTGCCAGCGCACTTCCATTAACACTGAATACCACAAAATTTACACTTGGATGCAAATAAAGGCAATCACTACTTTATATTTACCTGATAATACAAATTATGGATGAAAGGCATCCCATCGGCCATTAGCGATTGGTGGCCCAGACCAAAGGCTAGGCCAGTGGATTCGGCTGGCTCTGGACAGGTGCGAGTAGTCATCTCACCCGAACGGGATACCGGACGACTCTCGGGGGCGAATGGCCAGGCTCGGCAAGCGAGGACGACTCGAAGCGCAGCACGATGTCTCCCGGGTGGCGCCCCAGGAACTGCCAAACCGCCGTACTGTCGTTCTCGACCTGCTGGCGCACCCGGCCGGTCGCGACGCGCATGGGAGAGCCCAATGGTTCGAGCGCATCCTCCGGCGATGTCACCAGACGCCAGTCGAAGCGCCCGCCGGCATCGGCGGCCAGGCTGACCGTCAGCGTCTGCCCCACCTGGATCGCCACCGGCAATCCGCTATCGGCCTCGGTCACGCTGAGATCTCCTCTGACGGGAGCCGCGCTTCGTCGGAGGCCGGCCGCCTCCGGTCGCCCCACCTCATCCCGCGCCATCAGCGTATCCCGATCCACCTGCTCCAGCAGGAAGGCGTGTTGCGTCGGATCGTCCGGTTCGAACCGATAGACTGGCTGGTCGCGTGGACTGGCACCATTCTGCATGATCGACCAGCGTCCATGATGGCTGGCCTCCACCACCGGCCGGCGATCGGCGGGATCGCGCTGATAACGTTGATTGAGTTGATAGCCGGCGGGCGTGCCGGTCCGTCTCTCGCGGTAGAGCACCAGTTCGCTGTCCGCCCGACCGCCGCCGCACGCCGGGCAGGCCAGCCGACCCTCGTAGGCCTCGCTGTAGAAGGGGGCGACATCGAGCCGCGACGAAATGACGTCCTGGCGCCTGTCCAGGCCCTCGGGCCGCGTGCAGCCGATCAAGGCAAGGCCGAGCAGCACGGCCGCCGCCAGGCCACGCCGCCCGAGAGGGATCCGCATCTCGTCGATCATCCCGCCTCCCGCCGATGATGGGGTCATCGTGCCACCATCACTATAGAAGCTGCCCTGGCCCCCTGCCCGAAATACAAAACGGCTCACCTGGCAGACCGCCCGGGGCCGATCCCGGCCCCTCCCTGGACAGGCCCGGATTCATTGCGGATCGGGGGTACCCGGGGCCGTCACCGGCTCCCGGGATCCGGTGCCGCCAGCGGCTACCGTCGACTGCTCCATCACCACGCTCATTCTCGGCATGGCCAGGTCGAGGCCCTGCTCGTCGAAACGCTGCTTCAGGCGCAGATTGAAGGCTCGAGCCACGTCCCACTGCATGATCGGCGCGGTGCGCATTCGGACCCTCAAGATGGCGGCTCCGGCATCGAAGCTCTCGATACCCTGCACCTCCAACGCCGACCAGATGTGGTGGCGCATCATCGGGTCGCTGCGCAACTCGTCCGCGATCTCGCGCACGATCTCGATCGCCTCGTCGATTTTCAGATGGTGAGCGATACGGATTCTCAACAGCGCGATGCCGAACTCCCGGGAGTAGTTCTGAATGCCCTGGATCTGGCTGAAAGGAATGATGTGCACGATGCCATCCAGATCGCGCAGCTTGACGGTTCGGATACTCAACGCCTCGACCGTCCCCATGTGCGTTCCCAGGTTGACGAAATCGTCGATCGCCAGCGAGTCCTCGATCAGGATGAACAGGCCGGTGATGAGATCCTGGACCAGCGTCTGCGCGCCGAAACCGACCGCCAGACCGATGACCCCGGCACCGGCCAGCAATGGCGTGACGTTGACCCCCAGATTGGCCAGCGCGATGATCACCGCGATCACGGCGATGGTCACGAACACGGTATTGCGCAGCAGCGGCGTAATGGTCTGGGCGCGCGCGCTGGCGTTGACCCTCCTGCCATGGCGACGGCTGCTGCGCAGCAGCGCGTGCTTGATCGCGGTATCCGCCAGAATCCATACCAGCCACGCCAGCAGAAACGTCACGCCCAATCCGAGCACGCCCTTGGCGATCTGCTGGCCGATGCCGGCGGAGGCACCCACCGCCCATAGCGATGAGCCCCAGACCCGCATCGCCAGCTCGGCGAAGATCATCCAGCTCGCCAGATGGGCCAGGGTGAAGCCGAAGCGTGCCAGGCGCGCCATGTATTCGGAGGAGGGGTTCTCACGGACGTTCATGCCTCGCCGGTGAATCAGGCCGGTGACCACCAGGGTCGCGATCATGAGTCCGGCCGTCACCACCGCGCGGAAAAACGCACTGCGCGAATCCTCGGCCGACATGATCATCGCGATCAGCGACACCGCCACCATGACCAGAATGGGGATGTGCCAGATTTGGCTGAAGACCCGGATCAGTTCGGTGGTCGCGCGACGCTCCTGACGCTGGGAATAGGGGCGATTGCGCATCAGATGCCGTATGGGGCGTCGAAATACCAGAACGAAGATACCCAGCAGCGATGCCGCACACACATTGGCGATCAGCGACAGGAAGGTCGTGACCCCCTCGCCGAGAGGCTCGACCAGCGCCTCGGCATTGGCTGCATCGCCCAATGCGACCAGCGCCCCCAGCGCAAACAGCCACCGGGCCCCGCGTCGACGCAGGATGCGTAGCGCGGTGTGACGATGCCCGCTCCCGAACAGCGAAAAGACGATTTCACAGACCGACGAGAAGACCGCACCGCAAAGCGTGGCGTACGCCGCGACCATGGCCAGCGCAATACCGACCGTGCCGGTCTCGACCTGGTGCACGGTCATCAGCGCGACGACGAAGCCGATCGCCAGGGGCACCACGCGCCGGATGATATGGCGAACGAGCGTCCAGGTCGTCGGCTCCGCCGGTAGATGCCACGGCAGCCCCAACTGACGGACGCCCCATCGCCACAGCGTTGCGACGAGCAGCGTCACACCGACCCAGAGTGCCGTGACCCAGACCAGCTCGAAAAGGATCCTTGGCCACTGCCGGTGATTGCTGACCAGCGTCGAGATATCCTCTCCGGCCTGATCGGCTCGTGTCGACCAGTAGCGGATCGGGTTGTCGAGTCCATCGGTTTCAAGAGACGAGAACGACTGCGCGAGGGCACCGAGCAGACCTCCCGCCCCACTCTCCTGTTTGGCGTCCGCTGCGGTGGCATCACGCAGTTGCTTGAGATGCTCCAGCAGGGACTGGCGCTGATCGCTGTTTTCGAGCGTCGCGATGATTTGATCGAGCGATGCACTCAGTTCCTGTGGAGAGGGCGCGGTTGCCGACTGGGTTCCGCTGCCTTGGCTGCCGCCCATCAGCGATGTCAGCGACTGCGCCGATGCCGGCAGGCTGACCAGTAACGCCAGGACCAGCCCCAAGATCCATCCCCGCTTTCTCAATCCCGTCACGTTGACTCCCTTACGCGTCACTATCGAGCCGTCGATGGCTTGCCGCCAGACATCATGCTATCCAGGCGACGCCAGAACAACGCTTCAACTCTTTGGTCCAAAGGTCGAAGCTGCTCTATCTTCAACGGAGGCGCCGACCCGACCGGAGTGCCGGCGGCGGTGCCTGGCCAGGATCTGCCGGCAAGCGTCGGTTCCGCAGCCGTTCCTCACACTCCGCTCGGGACTGACACTCCGCTGGGAACTTACCTTCCGCCCGGAATTCATACGAGACATCATGCAAGGAGAGAGAGATGCGCCTTTCAGGCAAAGTCGCACTGGTGACCGGCAGCACCCAGGGCATTGGTCGTGCCATTGCCGAGCGTCTCGCCCAGGCCGGCGCCGATGTCGTCGTCAGTGGTAGCCGCCCCTCGGAGCGCGCGGAGGAGACCGCAAGGCGGGTTCGCGCCCATGGCCGGCGGGCAGCGATCGTCACCGGAGACATCGGGGATGTCGATACCAATCGCCGCTTGATCGCGGAGAGCGTCGATGCCTTGGGCCGTCTGGACATTCTGGTCAACAACGCGGGGCTGGAGATTGATTCTCCGTTCCTCGACGTCGACGAGGCCGACTACGACAACGTCATGCGCACCAATCTCAAGGGTGTCTTCTTCACCACGCAGGCTTTCGTTCGCTATCTTCGTGACGAAGGCCGCGGCGGACGCGTGATCAACATGAGCTCGGTCCACGAGGAGCTTCCCTTCCCGGGCTACACCAGCTACTGCATGAGCAAGGGCGGCATGCGCATGCTGACCCGGAACCTGGCCGTCGAACTGGCACCGCTGGGCATTACCGTCAACAGCGTGGCGCCCGGTGCCATCAAGACACCGATGAACTCGGCGCTGGACGAGGATCCGGAAAAACTGCGCCACCTGCTCGGCAACATCCCGCTCAACCGTCTGGGCAGGCCCGAGGACGTGGCGGGCGTGGTCGAATTCCTGGCATCCGACGATGCCGCCTACATGACCGGTGCATCGCTACCGGTAGACGGTGGGCTGCTGTGGCAGTATGAAGAATAACCAGGGGGCCATGTCGTCTCCGGTACGCTCCACGTCACACAGGGAAAAGGACATGCTCGACAGCTTTCAGACGCCTTCCGGGAGTACCGACTCGATCGACGAGGCGGCGGTTACCCCCCACGACCGCTTCGGCGAGCTGTTCGAGGCGGTCGCGCTCGCGCATATCTTCGAGGACTCCAAGACCTTCGCCGACTGCATCCCGAGACAACCGCCCGAAGAGATCGTGGAAGCCTACGAGCAGCAGCGACGACAGGTGGGTTTCGATCTTGCCGTCTTCGTGTCCGATCACTTCTACAGCGACATGATCCCGGGCCGGGGCTACGAAGCCCGTCCCGAGCACGACCTGGTCGAACATATCGACAACCTGTGGCCGGTGCTGACCCGCAACTCGCGCCAGCATCCGCGCTGGTCCTCGCTGCTCGCCCTGTGCCACGACTACGTGGTGCCGGGGGGGCGGTTTCGCGAGTACTACTACTGGGACTCGTATTTCACCATGCTGGGGCTCGCCGCCAGCGGTGAGAACCACCTGATGTGCGCGGTCACCGACAACTGCGCCGATCTGATCATGCGCTACGGCCATATGCCCAACGGCAACCGCACCTACTATCTCAGCCGGTCCCAGTTGCCGCTGTTCTCGATGATGGTCGAGCTGACCGAGCGGCAGGGACTGCGCCAGGCCGTCGACTACCTGCCCCAACTGGAGCGGGAATACGCTTTCTGGATGGATGGCGAGAACACGCTGAAACCCGGCGAGAGCCATCGGCGCTGCGTGCGTCTCGACGAAGAGAGCCGGCTGAATCGGCACTGGGACGATCGCGCCACGCCCCGCGAGGAGTCTTTCAGGGAAGATCTCGAAATCGCCGCCCGCTCTGCCCGTCCTGCGGAGGCGCTGTTCCGAAACCTGCGCGCGGGCGCGGAGAGCGGCTGGGATTTCAGTGGGCGATGGCTCGACGACGTGACGGATCTCAGCACGATTCGCACCACCTGTTTTGTCACCCCGGAACTCAACTCGCTACTTTTTCATCTCGAACAGACACTCTGTCGTCTCCATGCCGCCACCGGCGACGACGCCAGGGCGGGAGATTTCCGACGCCGCTCGCTGCGTCGGCAAGCGGCGATGGACCGATATCTCTGGAGCGATTCCCGGGGAGCCTATTACGACTACGATTTCGTTCGCGGCCAGAGCAGCGTCCATCTGACGGCCGGCTGTGTCGTTCCGCTGTTCGTTGGCGCAGCTTCCGACGCCCAGGCGGAACGTGTCGCCAATATCATCGCCAATCGGCTCATGACACCGGGCGGCCTCGCCACCACGGAGATCACCGATAGCCAGCAGCAGTGGGACCATCCCAATGGCTGGGCACCGCTGCAGTGGATGGCGATCGAGGGGCTACGGCGCTACGGTTTCACCGAGCTCGCCGACACCATCGCCGATCGCTGGCTGGCCCTGGTCGAGGAGCTCTACAGCCGTGAAAACAAGCTGGTGGAAAAGTACGTGCTCTACCCTGGCGCGGACTTCGCCACCGGTGGCGAATACCCCCTGCAGGACGGTTTCGGCTGGACCAACGGCGTCACCCGGGCACTACTCGCCCAGCGCGCCGGGCATCAGTAGCACCACCCCCAACGGCGGCAGCGTCAGCACCAGCGACTGACACTCGCCGTGGGCGGCGACCGCCTCGCTCTGCAAACCGCCGCCATTGCCCGCGTTGCTCCCGCCGTAACATGCCGCATCGGAGTTGAAGCGCTCCTGCCAGTTGCCGGCGGATGGCACCCCGATGCGGTAGCCGCCGAGCCGTTGCGGCGTCATGTTCGCCACCGCCAGCGCCTGGCGGCCGTGGCGATCCCGGCGCCACCAGGCGAAGACGCTGTTGTGGCTGTCGTCACCGATGACCCATTGGAAGCCGTCCGCCTCGCAATCCAGCGCGTGAAGCGCCGGATGCGACCGGTAGAGCGCGTTGAGATCGCCCACCAGGCGCCGGATGCCGGCGTTGGGCGCTTCCTGCAGCAGCCACCAGTCGAGTTCGCGGTCATGGCTCCACTCCCGCCCCTGAGCGAATTCGCAGCCCATGAACAGCAGTTTCTTGCCGGGATGCAGCCACATGAAGCTCAGGTAGGCTCTCAGGTTGGCGAATCGCTGCCAGTCATCGCCGGGCATCTTGTCCAGCAGCGACCCCTTGCCGTGCACCACCTCGTCATGGGAAATCGGCAGCATGAAGCGTTCGTTGAAGGCGTAGATCAGGCCGAACGTCAATTGATCGTGATGATAGCGACGATAGAGTGGATCGTGACTCATGTAGCTCAGGCTGTCGTGCATCCACCCCATGTTCCACTTGTAGCTGAACCCCAGGCCCTGCTGCTCCACCGGTGCGGTGACGCCTGGCCACGCCGTCGACTCCTCGGCGATGACGATCGCGCCCGGTACCTCGTCGTGGACCACCTGGTTGAGATGCTGGAGGAATGCCACCGCTTCCAGGTTCTCCTGCCCGCCGAGATGATTGGGAATCCACTCCCCTTCGCGGCGGGAGTAGTTGCGATAGATCATCGAGGCGACCGCATCGACCCGCAGGCCATCGATGTGGAAGTCGCGCAACCAGTGCAGCGCCGAGGCCAGCATGAAGCCGTGAACCTCGCGCCGCCCCAGATTGTAGATATAGGTATTCCAGTCCTGGTGGTAGCCCTCGAAGGGATGGGCATATTCGTACAGTGCGGTCCCATCGAAACGCGCCAGACCGTGAGGATCGGAGGGAAAATGGCCGGGGACCCAGTCGAGAATCACGCCGATACCCGCCATGTGGCAGGCATCGATGAACGCCGCGAAATCCTGGGGCGAACCGAAGCGTCCACTGGGCGCGAACAGCGACAGCGGCTGATAACCCCATGAACCGCCAAAGGGATACTCCATGATCGGCATCAGCTCGATATGGGTGAAGCCCATCTCGAGCACGTAGGGAATCAACGCCTCGGTGAGATCCCGCCAGCCATAGATCGTGCCCTCGTCGCCGCCATGCTTGCGCCAGGAGCCGGCATGCAGCTCGTAGATCGAAATTGGCGCCGTCGGCGCGTGCCGGCCGGGTCTTTCGTCCATCCAGGTCTGGTCGTGCCAGGCAAACGGCGTCGAGTCGGCCACCACCGACGCCGTCAGGGGCGGCGGCTCGGTGGAGAGCGCGACCGGATCGGCCTTGAGCAGGCGCTCGCCATTGATGTCGATCAAGGCGTACTTGTAGCGCTCGCCGACCCCGATTCCGGGGATGAATATCTCCCACACCCCGGAGGGATAGCGGCAGCGCATGCCGTGACGGCGCGAGTCCCAGCCATTGAAGTCGCCGACCACCGCCACCCGCTGTGCGTTGGGCGCCCATACCGCGAAACGCACGCCCTCGACGTCCTCCACCGTCATCACGCGTGCCCCGAGGCATTCACCGAGGCGCCGATGGTTCCCCTCCCCGATCAGGTAGAGGTCGGTCTCCCCCAGCAACAGGGGAAAGGCGTAGGGGTCGGCAACGATCTGCTCACCCTCCGGCCAGCGGATATGCAGTCGGTAGGCGCACGGACTTGCCATCTCACCGACGAAAAATCCATCGATGGCACCGAGCACGCACTCCCCCAGTAAGCGGTCACTGTCGCGCGCCACCAGCGATACCGCCTGCGCGCCCGGCAGGTAGGCGCTGACTTCCAGCCTGCCGTCGGCGCGCACGTGGGGTCCCAGCACGGCGAACGGATTGGCGTGCGTCGCCTGCGCGAGCGACTCCAGATCCGCCACGCCCAGGCGGGAAGCCGTGACCCGGGGCATGCCGGTCGGCCAGGCATCCGAGCGATCCGCGCCGCTCTCCCCGGATTCACTGCGAGAACGAGTTCGCGTCATGAGCCACCTGCCAGCCGCCGGAAGTCGGGATATCGATCAATCATGTGACGCCTCCTCTTCGATCAGCTCGAACAGCGAGAGGCTGCGCGACCTGACCCGATAGCCGCTCTCCATGGGGCAGCGCACGTCTCCGGCTGCCGGATCGAAGGTTTCGACGCGCCTCAGCCACTCGCTCCCCCCCGGCACGTCCGGCAACACGAAGTCGACATCCCCATCGGAGGCGTTGAGAGCCAGGAACACCGTGACGTCCGAGCCGAAGCGGCAAATGCCGGTGGGCTGGGCATGACCGTTGAGCACCACGCCAATCGCCTTGGCCTCCTCGTCGTGCCAGTGCTCCACCTCCATCTCCTCCGCGGCCGGCGTGAGCCAGGTGACATCCTTGATGCCGAGGTTCTCGTTCAGCTCACCGGTCATGAAACGCCCGCGTTCGAGAATCGGATACTGTCGCCGCAGCCGAATCAGCTGGCGGGTAAAGGCCAGCAGGCCGCGCCCCTCGTCGGAGAGGTTCCAGTCGACCCAGCCGATGTCCCCGTCCTGGCAGTAGGCGTTGTTGTTACCGCCCTGCGTGCGAGCGAACTCGTCCCCCGCCAGCAGCATCGGCGTGCCCTGGGAAAGCATCAACGTCGCCAGCAGGTTGCGCATCTGGCGCATGCGCAGCGCACGGATCCCGGGATCTTCGGTGTCGCCCTCGACGCCGTGGTTCCAGGAGACGTTGTCGTCGTGCCCGTCCTGGTTGTCTTCGCCATTGGCCGCGTTGTGCTTGGCGTTGTAGCTCACCAGGTCGCGCAGCGTGAAGCCGTCGTGAGCGGTGATGAAATTGATCGACGAGAACGCCTTGCGGCCGCGATGGTTGAACAGGTCGGCCGAAGCGGTCAGACGATTGGCGAAGGCGGGCAGGCGGCCCTCGTCTCCCCGCCAGAACGCCCGCATGTCGTCGCGGAAGCGATCGTTCCACTCCGCCCAGCCGGGCGGAAACTTGCCGACCTGGTAACCGCCGGGGCCGCAGTCCCAGGGTTCGGCGATCAGCTTGCACTGCGACAGCAGCGGGTCCTGGCGACAGGAATCGAGGAAGCCGCCACCCTCGTCGAAGCCATCGGCCTCGCGCCCCAGGATCGTGGCCAGGTCGAAGCGGAAGCCATCGACACGCATCTCGTCGGCCCAGTAACGCAGCGAGTCCGTCACCATCTGCAGGACCCGGGGGTGGGAAAGGTTCAGTGTATTGCCGGTGCCGGTGTCATTGATGTAGAACCGCGGCTTGTCCGGCATCAGCCGATAATAGGAGGCGTTGTCGATGCCCTTGAACGACAGCGTCGGCCCCATCTCGTTGCCTTCCGCCGTGTGGTTGTAGACCACGTCGAGCAGCACCTCGATGCCGGCGGCGTGGTAGCGCGCCACCATCTGCTTGAATTCACTGACCGACTCGGTCGACATGTAGTTCGGGTGCGGCGCGAAGAACGCCAGAGTGTTGTAACCCCAGTAGTTGTGCAGCCCCTTCTCCTGCAGGTGCCGGTCGTCGGCGAAGGCGTGGATCGGCATCAGCTCTAGGGAGGAGATGCCCAGATCGACGAGGTAATCGATCACTTCCGGCACGGCGAGCCCCGAGAATGTGCCGCGCAGCGCTTCCGGTACCGACGGATGACGCATGGTGTAGCCGCGCACATGGGTCTCGTAGATGACGGTATCGCTCCACGGCACCCGAATTTCGGTGGAGCGCCCCCAGGTGAACGCCGGGTCGATGACGCGGCAACGGGGCATGAACGGTGCACTGTCCCGCTCGTCGAAGCTGAGATCGCCATCCTCGTGACCGATGGTGTAACCGTAGAGGGCGTCGTCCCAGATCAGCTTACCGACCAGTTGCTTGGCGTAGGGATCGATCAGCAGCTTGTGATGATTGAAGCGATGGCCAGCCTCCGGATCGTAGGGGCCATGCACTCGATAGCCATAGAGCTGGCCGGGACGGGCATCCGGCAGGTAACCGTGCCAGATCTCGTCGGTATACTCCGGCAGCACCACCCGCTCCAGCTCTTCCTGTCCACTTTCGTCGAAGAGGCAGAGTTCGACTCGGGTCGCGTTGGCGGAGAACAGCGAGAAGTTGACCCCGAGCCCATCCCACGTCGCCCCCAGAGGGTAGGGAAGCCCCTCCCGAATCCGCGACTGCAGCAATCCCGCTTCCTGAACGACGCATCCCATCGTTTCATCCCGTCCCCAACGCATATCGGTCATCGACTACCCTCCGGGCGAGCCAGGTCCATCCTGTCGCCCTGTGATGCCCAGTGTGGGCCGGTCACTCGCTCTTGCCGTCGTTCGTGCCGCGAGGTTTGCGCGGCTTGGTCGCCGGCTTCTTGTCGGCGCCCCCGGAAACCTTCGTCGTGCCGCGCTTGCGCGCCGGCGAAGTGCCCTCGCCGCTGCTCGCCGCCTTGCGCCGAGCCGGAGAGCCGGTTCGAGGCTGCGGGGAACTGACATCGACGCCCGTATCCTGCTCCTTGCGCGCTTCGGTCTCGGGATCGTCCAGCGGCAGGCGCGGCTCGTCGATACCGATTTCGTCGGGCTCCGCGGTCGGCTCCTCGCCCTCCAGCGGGGAGGGTTCGTCGGACACCGCGCGCCACTCCTGCTCCTCCTCGCGGGCGTTCTCGGCCTCGACGATGCGTTCGGCCATTTCCCAATGGCGCGCTTCCTGGCCGTCGGGTCGCCCTTCCGACTCCCATATGCGGTAAGCCAGCATTCGTATGCGTTGTTCACGACCGGTCATCATGATGCGCTCCTTCCTGTACTCGTGGCTTGACGGGGCATCCCTGCCCCACCGGTTTCGTTCGGCACCGACAAGGCCGGTGCTTCACGCTCAAGATAGCGGGTTCAAGGTGCCCACACCCAAACCCCGCAGGGAAAATCCGACAAATGTCGATGTAGCGGTAGCGTGCCGTCGGCCGCCACCGGCGTCGGCGTCAGCCAGCCCTGCCCGACGCCGTTCACTCCCAACGCCTCGAGGGGCAGTGCCGTGTCCGACCACTGGAGCCGCCCCTCGAAGGTATCGTCCATCAGCACCGCAGAGAGCCGGGTGACGACCACCAGCAACGTCACGCCCTGCGCTCTACGTGCAAAGGCAATGACGCGATCGGCATTCGGCCCACTCGCCTGCAGAGGCAGGTAGTCCCCGTCATCGAAAAGTCGCGGATGGTCACGCCGCAAATTCAACAAGCGCTGAATCACGACCTGCTTGACGGCACCGTCCCGCCAGTGGCGCCAGGCCGCCACCGGCGTTTCGAGGTGGTCCAGGGCCTCCCGGCGCGTCGCCATGTCGACCGGACGGCGATTGTCGGGATCGACCAGCGAGAGGTCCCAGAACTCGGTACCCTGGTAGAGATCCGGGATGCCCGGCGAGCAGAGCCTGAGTACCGCCTGCGCCAGGCCATTGACCGCTCCGGGCATGTCGAGCATCGCCGCGGCCGATGCCAGCTCGTGGGTCAGCGCATCGCCGGTCAAGGCGCGGCGTATGGCGTCCTCGCCCGCCTGTTCGTACGTCTCGTCGGGCGCCAGCCAGTGGCTCGCGAGCTTGGCCTCGCGCATCGCCTTGCGCTGCCAGGCGACGAGCCGATCGGCGTACTCGCGCAACGCCTCCCGATCGCGGGAAGCGGACTCTTCGTTCCGCGTTGGCCCTGGCGTCAACGCCAGTGGCCACGCCGCCAGCAGCACCTGGAGCATCATCAGTCGATCGCCGCCGCCGGGGGCCGAATGACTGTCGTGGAGACGCGAATCCCGGGCCCAGTCACGCATCTTCGGCGCCAGCACGTCGACCCGTTCGCTCAGGGCCGCCAGACGCGCCCGGACGTCCTCGCCACGTTTGTGATCGTGTGTCGCGGTCGTCAGCATGGCCTGGGGAAAGGTCTCCAGACGCTGCCGGTTAGCCTGGTGGAAGCGCTGGACCGGGTAGGCGAAATGGGCGCCCTCGCAACCGACGTCGTTGCGCGACAGCAGGACGGCCGAGCGATAGCCGGCGGTGTCCTCCACGGACTTCGCCGCGAGTGGCGATGTCAGCTGTTGAAAGCGCGTCATCGCACTCAAGCGCAGCCCGCGCTCAGGCTCCTCGAACGCCTCGGGCGCCTCGCCGCCGAACCAGTTATCCAGCAACGGCAGCCAGGGCGCATCGGCGGCGGACAGGCGCGATCGCGCGGCCTGCATGGCACGAGCGAACGCATCGGCATCCATCTCGGGACGACCGTGTCGATCGGCATAGCTGCGGTAGACCGGATACCCGATCGCCAGTGCGCCCACCACGCGCCGGATCGCGGGCAGGCTGAATTCGCGGGTGGCGGGGCTGGCACCGGCCAGGGCCCGCGTCGCCAGGACGCAACGCTCGAACTCGGCAGTCAGCGGCCCGTACAGCATCTCCTGGCGTGCGGCCTCGACCTCGGCGGTGAAATCCGCGCTGCGTTCGCTGATCTCCTGCCACAGCCGAGCCAACGGCTCTTGCCCTGCCGGGTCGTGCTGGATGCCCGAGACCAGATCGAGAAATTCATAGCCGGTGGTGCCATCCACGCCCCAGTCGGTGTGGAGGCGTTCGTCGTCGCCCAGGATCTTCTCGACGTAGATCGGCAGCCGCGGGCTCGCGACGGACGCCCGCTCCTGCCGCCCGCAGATCGCGTCGAGACGGCCGCGCAGTCGCAATGCGTATTCGCGCGGATCGGCCAGGCCATCGATATGGTCGATACGCAGCCCGTCGATCCAGCCGCGCTCCACCAGCGAGAGGAGGTAAGCGTGAGAGAGATCGAACACGCTCTCGTCCTCGACCCGCACCCCCGCCAGCTCGGTGATGTCGAAGAATCGACGCCAGTTGAGCGCATCGTTGGCGGTGCGCCAGTGGACGAGCCGATAGGCCTGACGCTCCAGCAGCGCGTGCAGGCGCGAGCGCCCAGCCGGACTCCTGGCATCATGGTCCGCGATCACCGCCGCGACCAGCGGGTCGTCCCCGGCCAGTTCCTCCCTCGGTGGGAGTGCGTCTTCCCGTCGAGCGTCGGATGACGGGGCCGCCAGCAGCGCCTCGGTCTGGTCGGGGTCGATCGGAAACCGATGCTCGTGATAGGCGACGAAAAAAGCGCTGTGGGCGTCGTCCCAGGCCAGTACCAGTTCGCCGTCTTCCAGTACCCGCACGTAGCGATCGCCCAGAAACGGCAGCAGGATCTTGCCATCGGCGCCGGGCTGCTCCCAGTCGATATCGAAGCAGCGGGCAAAGTCACTGGACCGGCCCTTCGCCAGCACGTCCTGCCACCAGAGATTCTCGGCGCCCACCGCCAGATGATTGGGCACGATGTCGGCCACGATGCCCATTTCCGCGGCGTGCAGTGTCTCGACCAGGCGCGCAAGGCCGGCTTCGCCGCCCAGCTCCGGATCGATACGGGTCGGGTCGACGCCATCGTAGCCGTGGGTCGACCCCCTCCTCGAGGCCAGAATGGGCGACAGATAGAAGTGGCTGACGCCGAGAGCGGCGTAGTAGTCGACCTGCCGCCTGGCGTCGTCGAACGTGAAACCGGCGTGCAGCTGCAACCTGACGGTGGCCCGAATGGGTCTCATGATCGGCGCCCCCGGCGGATGCGGTCGATCCGCGTCAGCCGTTGCCGCACCGTTCTTGCCTCGAGTGCCTGCGGCGCCGGGACCGGTAGGCGGCGCCGCCAGTTGGGATGCTCATCGACGGTGCCCGGCAGATTGGCTTGCTCTTCCAGTCCCATCAGGTCCTCCAGCGGAAACAGCGCCAACGGCGTCGGCGTCGATGCGACATGCCCCAGCGCCGCATCGATGAGGTCGTCGACATCCACGCGATCACCGGCGATACCATCGTCGGCGGCGACTTCCCCAAGGCCGCAGACGAGGGCCAGACGGCGACGATCCTCGCGCCGCTGCTCGCTGAGGTGCGCATGGGATTCGCTCCCCTCGAGCCACCCCAGCCGCTCTCGCCAGCGCAGATCATTCTCGCGCCACCAGCCAGCCACCGTGGGCAGATCGTGGGTGCTGGTGGTAGCCAGCGTGTGTTCGCGCCATGCGTCGGCCGGCAGGAAGGCGCCTCCCTCGCGCTCGAACCACATCACGCTCATGCCCAGTATCCCTTTCGCGGCCAGTCGCTCTCGAAAACCGGCCTCGACGGTTCCCAGATCCTCGCCGATGACGATGGCCCGGTGACGCCAGGACTCCAGCGCTACCAGACGCAGGAGATCGTCCAGCGGGTAGCGAAGATAGGCACCCCGTTGCGGCGACTCTCCCTCCGGCACCAGCCAGAGACGCGACAACCCCAGGATATGGTCGATTCGCAGCCCGCCGGCATGGGCAAGACCGGCCCGCAGCATGGCGAGAAACCCGCGATAGCCGGAATCGACCAGGCCCTCCGGCGAGAAGGCCGCCACGCCCCAGCCCTGCCCTTGGGCATTGAAGGCGTCCGGCGGCGAGCCAACCGTGAGACCTTGAAACAGTTCGTGAGGATCGCTCCAGGCCTGACTGCCGGCGGGATCGACGCCAACGGCCAGGTCGGCGATCAGCCCCACCGCCATGCCGGCCCGGCGAGCGTTGTGCTGCACGCGATCCAGTCCGGCGGCCATCAGCCACTGCAGGAAGACGGCGAAGGTGATCGCTTCCCGGTGCTGCTCGGCGAACGCCTCGACCGCATCGCTGCCGGGATCCCGCCATGCCTCGGACCACTGACGCCAGTCACTGCACTTGGCCTGGGCCTGGAGCACTTCGAAACGGCAGTGGCGTTCCAGGCTGTCGCCGCCATCACGCCGGAAGGCGACCAGTTGGGAGCGCCACGCCAGCGCACTCTCGTCACGCTGCACATGCAGGAACAGGCGCTCGAGCATCGACAGCTTGAGGCGAGCGCTGGCCGGCCAGTCGATCAGCGCCAGTGCCGACTGCTGCTCCATGGCCTCGCTGAAAGGCGCCCGGGCCCAGGCCAATGTCTCGTCGTCGAACAGGCATTCGGGCGAGGCATGCCAGACGTTGTAGAAGAGCCGGCTCGACGGGGAGTAGGGGCTGTAGCGCTCCGGGTGCGCGGCAAACAGCGCGTGCAGCGGGCTGATGGCGACCGCGTCGGCGCCAGCGCGAGCCACCGTGTCGCAGAGGTCGTCGAGAGCCACCAGGTCGCCGATGCCTCCATCGCCGTCACGCCGAAGCCCGTAGAGCTGTGCCGCCACCCCCCAATAGCTCGCCCGGGCATCCCGTCTCTCGCGGGCGATGTCATCCAGCGTGAAGCAGCGCGATGGCGCCACGGCCAAAATCCGGGTCACGCTCTCGTCGCCCGTTGGTGTCAGGAAACTCACGCTGTGGTAACCCGTTTCCCCCATCGGCGGCAGATGTCCCGCGGCATCGAGGCGGCCCTCCAGCAGCTCCCCGCTCTCGAACCTGACGGTGAAGGCACTACCGCCAGCCTCGGCGACAGGAACCGGGGCCGACTGCCCCTGATCGGCCAGCAGCATCGGCGGGAGTCGCCCGAACGAACCAGGTCGCTGGCGCGATCGCCAGCGGGCCAGGCTGGCGGCTACCTCCTCGTCGTCACCGGCCGGCCAGCCCAGCCGGGTCAGCATTGCCCGTTGGCGATCCGCGGGCAACGTCTGGCGTTGGTCGTTGCTGCCGACCCACTCCAGCAGCAAGCCGACCGCTGCCGCCAGTTGGTGCAACATGTCACCGGATTCGGAGCCGGGTGTCGGGGCGGCGCTCATGTCGTCGTCTCCGCGGTGCCATGCTCCACCGGCTGCAACCAGACGGCACTCGACAGTGCGGGCAACTGACCGCGACCGACGAGATCGACGCACGCTTCCCGGGAACAGGCCAGGGGTGCCTCGGCGCGGCCCAGCGCCACCGCTTGCGCGGAAAGGTTGATGGCGATGGTCATGGTCCGGTCGTCGCCCAGCCGCCACCGGCCCTGGACCGCCTTGTCGCCGAGTGTGCGAGTCTCGATCGCGTGGCAGGAACCCAGCCGGGGAACGACGTGGCGATGGCGCAACGCCAACCACTGCCGATACCTTTCGCGACAGCGGCGATGTTCGGGCGCGTCGGCCTCGGCGTCGTCGAGGCAGGAGGCCTCGAAAGTCTCGCGCGCGTTGGGATCGGGAATCCGCTCGCGCTGCGCCGGGTCCTCGAAGGCGCTGAACTCGGCAAATTCCCGGCGACGTCCTTCCCGAACCGCGTCCGCCAGCGCGTCGCGATGATCGGTGAAAAACAGAAACGGCCTCGTCGACCCCCACTCTTCACCCATGAACAACAGCGGAATGGCAGGCGACAGCAGCAACAGCAGCGTCGCCGCGTCGAGCGCCTCGGGCTGGGTCAGCAGAGGCAGCCGATCCCCCAGCGCCCGATTGCCGACCTGATCGTGGTTCTGCAGGAAATCGATGAACGTCGTGGGCGGCAGGTGCCTGCTGGGCTCTCCCCGAGCCTCGCCCTTGCGCGTGGACTGGCCCTGATAGATGAACCCCTCGGCCATCGCCGTCGACAACTTCTCCGTGGCGTTCTCGACGAAATCGGCGTAGTAGCCTTCGTGTTCGCCGGTCAGCAGCACATGCATCACGTTGTGCCAGTCGTCGGCCCACTGCGCATCGAACAGACCCGGCGCCAGCAGGCTGGCCTGATTGTTCTCGTTCTCCAGGATCAGATGGCAATGGCGAGCCGGACCGACCCGCTCGCGCAGGGTGCGCCCCAACTCGACCAGGAAATCCCGCTCGCCAATGGCGTGAACGGCGTCGAACCGGAGCCCGTCGAAGCGGTACTCGAGCAACCACATCAGCGCGTTGTCGATGAAGAAACGCCGCACCTGAGGACGGCGAAAGTCGATGGCGCCGCCCCAGGGCGTCTGCAGGTCGTCGCGAAAGAACGGCTTGGCGTAGTGAGGCAGGAAATTGCCGTCCGGCCCGAAGTGGTTGTAGACCACATCGAGAAAGATCATCAGCCCATGCCCGTGAACCTCGTCCACCAGCGCTTTCAGCGCTTCCGGCGAGCCGTAATAGGAAGCGACAGCATAGGGCTGGACGCCATCGTAGCCCCAATTGCGCTGACCGGGGCATTCGGCGACCGGCATCAGCTCGATGGCGGTGATCCCCAGTTCGGCCAGCGCCGGCAGTCGTTGGCGCAGGCCCTCGATGCCGCCGCAGGCGCCCAGGTGGACCTCGTAGATCACCGTCTCTTCCCATGGCCGGCCCGTCCAGTCGTCGTGGCGCCAGGCGTGGCGGCGGGGGTCGACCAGCAGCGATGCCCCCTCGACGCCACCGCGCAGCGCTCTCGAGGCGGGATCGGGCACCGGCATCCCCTCCTGGTCATCCCCGACGAAGACGCGATAGCGGTAGGCCGCTTGCGGGGGACACTCGAGTTCGAGTTCGAATCCGCCTTCGGCAATCGGTTCCATCGGCCGCGGTTCCAGCCCCTCGCACTCCAGCACCACGCGCCGGGCACTGGGCGCCCACAGCCGAAAGCGCGTACGACCGTCGGCCAGCGGCGTCGCCCCGTAGAACGGCGCCCAGGGCGTTCGCGCCCCGCCACACGACCCATCGGCTCCGGCGGACGGGCTCATGGCATCTCCTCGAACCAGGTCTCGTGGCGCAGATACAGCGCGGCCATGGGCGGTACCGTCACCGCAAGCGACTGGGCGTGACCGTGGCTGGGGATCGCTTCGGTCGTCGCGCCATGGCCATTGCCCACGTTGCTGCCGCCGTAGAAGACGCTGTCGCTGTTGAATATCTCCCGCCACCGCCCCGCCCCGGTAACGCCAAAGCGATAACGGTAGTGCACGCACGCCTGGAAGTTGCAGAGGCAGATCATGCTGGCGTGCCCGCTCTCGGTATGGCGGGCAAACACGATGACGCCGTTGTCGCTGTCGTCGTCGACCAGCCATTCGAACCCGAGTGAATCATCGGTACGAATCTGCATCGCCGGCTCGTTGACGTACAGCCGGTTGAGATCGGCCACGAGGCGCAGCATTCCGGCGTGCCGGCTCTCGAACAACAGCGGCCAATGCAGCGGCGACTCCCAGGGGCCGGCCAGCACCTGGCCCAGCTCGACGCCCATCGCCACCTGCTTGTCGCCGGGCAGCGCCCACATCAGCGCCAGACATGCCCTGAAGGCCGCGAAACGCTGCCACTCGTCGCCATGAACCCTTTGTCGCCACTCTCCCAGCGCCGACCGCTCGTCCGGCACCTGCTCCAGCAGCCCCCGGGAGCACTCACTCGGGGTCAACGCCTCGATCCAGTCGCGGTGTCGTCGGGAGCGACCGGCGGGACTCAGGGCCAGATAGTCGGCGCTGGCGACCTGCCATTGCGGTCGACGATGCAACGTCAGCGTCGCGCCGACGGTCTCGCCTCGGAACAACCGGCAGCCGCCACCGGCTTCGCGCCCGCCCTCGTCGACACCGTCGAGATGACAGCGCTGACACCACGCGAGGAATTCGGATTCTGGCATCGACAGGGACGACGCCGGCCACTGGACCACGACGCCCACGCCTGCAACATGACAGGTCTCGACGAACTGGCAAACCACCGCATAGGGCGCTGCGACCAGCCCGTCATCGACGACGATATGGGTAAATCCCAGATCGGCGACGTAGGGCACCAACTCCTGCGCAAGACGATTCCAGTTCATCGGCAGCGGAAAACGGGAGACGTACCAGTCGGCCGCGCAGAGCCGATAGAGCGACAGCGGCATGTCGCCGCCATGGCGACCGGCTCTCGCCCCCATCCAGTCACCGTCGTCCCAGGACCAGCTTTCCTCTTCCCCCCCGCCACCGGGCTCTCCAATACTTGGCAACGCGCCGAGATCGTTCACTCGGGCGGCTGACACCCCGTGCCCCGTTCGTGACGGCGAGTCCAGCCCCGCGACCGGGCCCGCGGCTTCCGCAGGGCGCTTCATCGTCTCGTCACTCCCTGGTCGAGATGCGCAACCGTCTCGGTCAGCAGATCGGCATAGAGCCGCCGGTAGGGGATCACGGCCTGCCGCCAGTGCAGTCGCCCCGCCATCGCCGCGCGTCGCATGGCATAGAACAGGTCGGTCGCCCGGAAAAGATCGAAGGCGCGCAGTACCGTGGCGCGATAGCTGTCCAGGCTCATGTCGTCGAATAGCAGGCCATTGATCCCGTCCTGGATCGTATCCGCCAGCCCCCCGGTTCGATGCGCGATCGGCAGCGAACCGAAGCGTTGGGCGTAGAGCTGGCTCAAGCCACAGGGCTCGAAACGAGACGGCATCAGCAGGAAATCGCTGCCCGCGTAGATCTGACGCGCCTCGCCCTCGTCGAACCCGATGTTGACGCCCACCTGGCCCGGGTAGAGCGCCGCCATCTCCACCAGCGCCTGCTCGATGGCGTACTCGCCGCGGCCGATCACCACCAGCTGCCCGCCGGCCCGCACGATCGAGTCCGCGACCTGGATGGTGAGGTCCAGCCCCTTCTGTGCCACCAGTCGCGAGACGACGGCGAACAGCGGGCCGCTGCTCGGCCCCAGTCCGAACATGCGCCGCACGCGCTGAATGTTGGCGCGCTTGCCGTGCCAGTCGTTGATGCCGAAATTCGGCGCCAGATGGGGATCGGTGCGAGGATCCCAGCGATCGTCGATGCCGTTGAGCAGGCCGCTGAGCCGGCCCTCCAGTGCCCGTTTCTTGAGCAGCCCCTCCAATCCGCATCCCAGGGCGGGCGTGGTGATCTCCTGGGCGTAGTTGCTGCTGACCGTGGTGACGTGGGAGGCGTAGGAGAGACCCGCTTTCATGAACGAGAGTTGGCCATGAAACTCGACGCCATCGATGTGAAAGGCGGACGCCGGGACTCCCAGTGCGGGCATTCGCTCGATCGGAAACACGCCCTGATAGGCAAGATTGTGAATGGTGTAGACGGAGGGAACGTAGCGCTTGCCGAGCCAGCGCACGTAGCCCGCCGCCAATCCCGTCGCCCAGTCGTTGAGATGGAGCAGCTCCACCTGCCAGTCGAGCAACGTCGCGTCGTTGACGATCTCGGCCGCCGCCATCGCCAGTCGCGCAAAGCGGATATCGTTGTCCGGCCAGCCCACGCCCAGTTCGTCTCCGTAGGCGTTGCCGTCCCGGTCGTAGAGCTCGGGACAGAGCACGACGTAGACGATCAGCCCGTCTTCGCAGAGGAGGCGTCCGATTTCGCAGGCTGGCAGATCGTGCGAGGCGGGAAGATTGGCCACGTGAACGATGGGGCGACCGGAAGTCAGCAACTGCCGATAGCCGGGCATCAGGACCCGCACGTCATAATTGGGTTTCAGCGCCCGGGGCAGTGCCGCGGAAACGTCGCCCAGACCACCGGCCTTGATGAAGTCGGCGATCTCGGTGGTGACGAACAGTACGCGTCGATGGCGAATCGGTGGAGCGGGAAGCGGACGAGACAGCGCCCCGGCCAGGGCCTTGGACGAGGATCGACCGGATGGCGGCGTGGACCAGCGGGGATCCTCCCCATACCTTGCAGCCGTCTGACTCTGCCTCCCACGAACTGCGGCCTGCGTCATGTTCAGCCTCCCTGAACATTGGGTCCACCAGTCAAGATTAACCAGCGTCGACACATCATCCTGCGCCTCGACAGCCTGCCGCAGCCATAACCGACGTTAATGAAGAGGACCGACGGTCGGTCGCTGGTGACGAAACGCCGGATATGATTCGCGGGCGTGATCGGGTCGGGAGCGTCGCTCGGTGGCGTCGCCCACCCCACTTACATATATGCCACCGGTCGGGTAGCGTCAAAGCCTGTTTGACTCGCCGCCCGGGCCGTCGAAACGGCGGCCATTAAAAAAGGCAACCCCCGTGGGAGGTTGCCTCTATAAGGCCGATTTCTCGGCTGCATCGACACTACCTGCTAGTGACTTTCGTCCGGCGTCGGCTGGCCATCGTTGCGCCGCTTGCCACTGCCGACTTTCGACTGCAACCAGTGGGTGACCTTCATGATCAGCACGTAGGTCGCCGGCACGAAGACCGTCGCCAACAGGGTGATGGAGATCATGCCACCCACCACCGGCGTTCCGATCTGGTTACGACTGGCCGCGCTGGCACCGGATGCCAGGGCCAGCGGCAAGGTACCGCCGATGAAAGCCAGCGAGGTCATCACGATGGGACGGAACCGCTGGCGAGCCGCCACCTTGGCCGCGTCGACCACCGACAACCCGGCATGCTTGCGCTGCTGCTCGGCGAATTCGACGATCAGGATGGCGTTCTTGGCGGCCAGGCCGACCACCACCAGCAGACCTACCTGCAGATAGACACTCGTGCTCAATCCGGCCAGGTAGACGGCCAGGATCGCGCCGATGAACGCAAACGGAACGGCGGAGACGACGGCCAGCGGCAAGGTCCAGCTCTCGTACTGCGCCGCCAGGATCAGGAACATCATGATCACGCCGAAGGAGAGCGCCAAGGTCGCCGCCGTGCCGACGTTGACCTGCTGATAGGCCTCGCCACTCCAGCCCATACCGTAATTGGAGCCCAACGTATTGGTGACGACTTCCTGCATCGCCTGCACCGCCTGCCCGGAGCTGTAGCCCGGCGCCGGACCGCCCGAGAACTGAGCGGCGGAGTAGGTGTTGTAACGCTGCAGTACCGTGGGCGCCTTGTCACGCGTGAGCGTGACCAGCTCGGAAAGCGGTATACGCTGTCCATCACCGCCACGCACGTAGACCTTGCTCAGGTCACTCGGATTGCGGCGGAAGTCGTCTTCCGACTGCAGGTACACCTGGAAGTTACGGCCAGAGTTGGTGAAGTAGTTGACGAACGAACTGCCGAAGGTGCTCGCCATGGTGGTATTCAGATCGGCGATATCGACGCCCAGGCTGCGCGCCTTCTCCGTATCGACGTCGGCCCGGTAGGAGGGCACGTTGACATCGAGTGACGTGAACACCCCCGCCAGCTCCGGGCGCTTGGCCGCCGCTTGCATGACTTTACCCGCGGCCTCCGCCAGCTGCTGCGACGTATCACCGCCGTAGGACTGCAGATAGCCGGTGAAGCCGCCGGTCGGCGACAATCCCTGGATCGGGGGCAGGTTGAACGCCACGGTCTGGCCACCCTGGATCTGGGCGCCGATCTGCATGATCTTCTGGGTCAACTGGTCGACGGTGATATCGCGATCTTCCCACGGCTTCATGGTGACGAAGACCGTACCCTTGGCGGTATTGGGCGAACTCGACAGGATATCGAAGCCGGGTATGCCGGTGACGAAGTTGATCCCGGGCACCTCGTCGCGCAGACGCTGGCTGAGTTCCTGCACGTAGGCATCGGTTCGCGCCACCGAGGAACCCGCGGGCAGGTTGACGGCAGCCAGGGCCACGCCCTGATCCTCGGAAGGCAGCAGCGCCGCCGGCAACTGGGCGAAGATCATCCAGGAGATGATGCCCGCGGCAGCCAGACCGACGATCACCAACCACAGCTGGTGGATGATGAAGTTGGTGATCGCCATGAAGAAGTCGGTGATCTTGTCGAAGACCTTGTTGAACCAGTCGAACGGCTTGCGGATGACGCGCACGAAGCCGGACTGCTTGAGACGATCCTGGTGCTTCAGGAAGATCGCGCTCATGGCCGGCGTGAACGACAGCGCCACGATGGCCGAGATCGCCACCGAGATCGCGATGGTGATCGCGAACTGCTGGTACATCTGCCCGGTCAGGCCGCTCATGAAACCGACCGGCACGAACACCGCGGCCATGATGAAGGCGGTGGCGATGACCGCGCCCGACACCTCCTTCATTGCCTCGAGCGCGGCGCTGAACGGTGTCGCTTCCTCGTCCTCTTCCATGATGCGTTCGACGTTCTCGATGACCACGATGGCGTCATCCACCACGATCCCGATCGCCAGTATCATGCCGAACAGCGACAGCAGGTTGATCGAGAAATCGAGCAGGTACATCCCGGCAAAGGTTCCCACCACCGAAATCGGCACCACCGACATCGCCACCAGGGTGGAACGCCAGCTCTGCAGGAACAGGAACACGATCACCGCCACCAGCAGCAGGGCCTCGATGAAGGTGTGCTCCACCGACTGCACGGAGGCATCGATGAACAGCGTGGTGTCGTAGGGTATGTCGAAGTCCAGTCCCGGCGGGAAACGCGTCTTTAGGTCCGCCATCGACTGCTTCACTTCGTTGGCCACGTCCAGCGCGTTGGCGCCCGGCTGCAGGTAGATGGCGATCGGCGCAATCGGCTTGTTGTTGACGTAGGCCTGAATGCCGTAGCTGTTCTTCCCCAGTTCGATACGGGCCACGTCGCTCAGGCGCAGCGACGAACCGTCCGGGTTGGTTCGCAGCACGATCTCGCGAAACTGGTCGACGCTCTCGTAACGTCCCTGGGTGGTAATGGTATAGGTGTAGGGCGTGGGATCGCTCTGCGGCTCGGCACCGAGCTTGCCGCCGGCAACGACCGCGTTCTGCGCCTGGATCGCGGACGAGACCTCGGCGGGCGTCAGATCGTACTGGGCCAGCTTGTCCGGGTTGAGCCAGACGCGCATCGCGAACTCCTGGCTACCCAGCACTTCGGCCTGCCCCACGCCAGGAAGGCGTGAGAGCTCATCGGTCACGTTGATGTTGGCGTAGTTGGTCAGATACAGGGAGTCGTAGGCGTCGGAGTCCGAGGTGATACCGACGAACAGCAGGATGCTCGACGACCGCTGCTCGACCGTGACCCCCTGGGACTGCACTTCGCTGGGCAGCTGCGACAGCGCCCGCTGGACCCGGTTGTTGACGTTGATCGTCGCCGTCTGTGGATCGGTGCCGATGTTGAAATAGACGCTCATGGACATCTGACCGCTATCCGAACTGCTCGAGGTCAGATAGATCATGTCCTCGGTGCCGTTGATCTCCTGGGCGATCACCGAGGCGACCGTGTCGGAGACCGTCTGAGCGCTGGCGCCGGGATAGGTCGCGGAGACGCTGATCGTCGGCGGCACGACGGGCGGATACTGCTCGATGGGCAGCGTCCGCATTGCCATCAACCCGATCAGCGTGATGATGACCGAGAGGACGGTAGCGAAGATCGGGCGTCTGATGAAAACGCTGGAAAAGTTCATCAATTGGCCCCGTTCTGTCCGTCTTTCGCCTCTTGCGCATCGCGATGGGCGCCCTCGACACCCTCACCACCCTGGGCGTCGGCCTCCTGGGAGGGATTTTCGCCGGCGTTGTTCTGCGGTTGCGGCACCTTGCCATTGAATGGCTGCGCGTCGATCTGGTCGCCGGCGGAGACGCTACCGATGCCCGACACAACGACACGGTCGCCCGGGTTCAACCCCTCGGTGATGATCTGCCAGTCTCCCGCGATCTCACCCAGCGACACGAAACGGGTCTCGGCCTTGCCCTCGCCGTTGACGACGAAGACCTGGGGTCCCTTGAGTCCCTCGGTGACGGCGATGGCCGGTACGGCATAGACGTCGTAGCGCATCACGTTGGGCAGCTTGACCCGCACGAACTGCCCCGGCAGGAAGAGCTGGTCGTCGTTCTGGAATACGGCTTCGGCCTGGACCGTGCTGGTGGATTCGTCGACCCTCGATCCGAGAAAGTCGAGCTTGCCCTGCAACTGGAGCGCCTCGCGACTGGCACTTTCGGTGCCCGGCGCGGTCAGAACGGCTACGTCGGCTCGTTCGGCATCGCCCTGCTGGCGCTGCTGGCGGAGCGAGAAAGCGTCATCGGCGGGCAATGAAAAGCGCACTTCGATCGGGTTCAGCGGCGTGATGGTCGCCAGTTCCTGAGGCGGCTGCACCAGGTTGCCGACGTTGATCTGGCTGAGACTGATCATGCCGCTGACCGGCGCGTTGACCTCCGTGTAGCTGAGGTCGATCTTGGCGCTGTCCAGCGCCGCCTTGGCCTGGGCCTCGGCGGCTTGCGCGGTGCGCAGATCCGCCTGGGCCTGATCGCGCTGCTGCTGACTGACGGAGTTCTGATTGTAGAGCCGCTGGTAGCGCTCGGCGTCGCGCTGGGCGCGATACACCTCCGCCTGCGCGCTCTGCACGTCGGCCTGGTTCTGCGCGACCGTCGCTTCGTAGGGTGCCTGCTCGATGGTGAAGAGCTTGTCGCCCTTCTCGACCATGCTTCCCTCGCGATAGTGGCGGGCTTCGAGAATCCCCTCCACGCGGCCCATCACCGTGACTTCGCGATTACTGCGAATCTGGGCGGGATACTCCTTGGAGAGCGAGACATCATGGGCCTCGACCTCCATCACTTCCGCCTTGGCGGGCGGTTTCTGCGGTTGCCCCCCACCTTGCTGAGCGCTTTGCTTATCGTCTCCGCCACAGGCGGCCAATGCCAACGACAGCAACAACGCCCCACCGAAACCGAGGGTGCCATTCATGAAATTAGGGCGCATGAGTCTCCGTCCTGGAAAAGGGGTGCCTGAAGAATGTAGCGAGCTTACAGGCATACATACATGAATGTAAACTTGCTGATAATTCGCTATGCTGCACGCTGACGACTTTAATCAGCACATAAGAAAAGCCATTCGCCCTGACTCACTCACGCTTGCGACGACATCACCATGCCCAAACGCACCAAGGCTGAGGCCGAAGCCACACGAGAGGCCCTGCTCGACGCCGCCGAAGTCATCTTTCTCGAACGCGGCGTGTCGAGAACCTCTCTCGAGCAGATCGCTCGCCAGGCGGGCATGACCCGCGGGGCCGTCTACTGGCATTTCAAGAACAAGTCCGACCTGTTCCACGCCATGCTGGATCGCGTCAAGATGCCGCTTCGCCAGTTACTGGATGATGTCGAGGACCCCGAGCGTCCGCGTGCACCGCTGGAGAGTCTCCAGTTGGCCGCCATGCATGCGCTGGAGCGGCTGCAGAGTCCGCGTTCCCGGCGGGTGCACACCATCCTGTTTCACTGCTGCGAGGCATCCAGCGACGTCGACATTCTCGAGTTGCACCAGCGGCTCGCCGACGACTGCTACGACACCATGCTGGAGCGCTTCGAGGAAGCGAATCGCACCGGCACGATGATAGCGAGCATCGAGCCGGAAATCGCCTGTCGTATGCTGATGTCGATGTTCGGCGGCCTGATGCACGACTGGCTGCGCGATCCGACACGCTACGATATCGGCGACATCGGCCCGCGCATGATCGACACCTTTTTCGAGCGCATCGCGCCGTGCACGCCCCACTGCTCCTCGCCGAGCCAGCCTCCCTCCTGAAGCAAGCCGCGCGCCCGGGCGGCCCCCGATCCGTCCGCCCGTCTTCGGCGCCGGAACACGACTTTCGTCGCAAAGACACTGCCGTCCCGACGCTCGACACTGGGCGGTCTTTGCGCCGAAGGATTTCATCATGCCCCACCCAGACTGGCTCGTGGCCGAGGACGACCGCTTCTCCTCGCTGGTCTTGCCCAACGCCCAGCTCGATCGACTCTGGCAAGCCGGCCGCTGGTGCGAAGGACCGGCCTATTTCGCCGCCGGGCGCTACCTAGTCTGGTCGGACATTCCCAACGATCGTATCCTGCGTTACGACGAAAACGACGGCCATGTCTCCGTCTTTCGTCAACCCGCTGCCTTCAGCAACGGCCAGACGCTGGATCGGGAAGGCCGCCTCGTCACCTGCGAACACGGCAGCCGCAGCGTCACTCGCACCGAGCACAACGGGCGTATCACCACCTTGGCGGATGCCTTCGAGGGGCTCCGGCTCAACTCGCCCAACGACGTCGCCGTCAAGTCCGACGGTTCGATCTGGTTCACCGACCCCAGCTACGGCATCGACAGCGATTACGAGGGCGGCAAGCGCCGCTCCGAGCTCGACTGCCACGTCTACTGCCTCACCCCCGACGGCGAACTGCGCCGTGTGGTCGACGATGTCGAAAACCCAACGGCCTCGCCTTCTCCCCCGACGAATCCTGGCTCTACGTGTCCGATACCGGTGCGACGCACCGAGCCGACGGACCACAACATATCCGGCGATTTCGTGTCGGACAGGATCATCGCCTGAGCGGCGGCGACGTGTTCGCGACGTCGGACTGCGGTCTCTTCGACGGTTTCCGCCTGGATATCGCGGGCAACCTCTGGACCAGCGCCGGCGACGGTGTCCACTGCTACGCTCCGGATGGCACGCGTCTCGGTCGCATCCTGATTCCGGAGACCGTGGCCAACGTCTGCTTCGGCGGCATCAGCCGCAATCGGCTCTACGTCTGCGCGACCACGTCGCTCTACGCGGTGACGCTCAATACCCGAGGTCATCACGTCATCGGCGAGGCCATTGCCCCTTCCGACATTCGCGCACCTGCACGCACCTGATCGGCGAGTGCCATCAGCCGGCCAGAATGCGATCCACCGCTCGCGCCACGCCGTGGCGATAGGTCCCGCCGAACAGATAGAGATGGTTGAGCAGCGGGTAGAGCTGGAACAGCGCTTCCCGCCGCTCCCAGTCCGGGGGTCGTGCGCCGTTCCAGTAGGCTTCGAAGAAGGCATCGCCCGGCCCGCCGAAGAGCGTAAGCATGGCCAAATCCACTTCCGGGTAGTGCCGGTAGACGGCGGGGTCGATGATGGCCGGCCCCTGTGGCGTGAACATCACGTTGCCGGACCAGAGGTCGCCATGCACCAGCGATGGCGGGGTAGCGGGCAGCCAGCGCTCCAGGGAGTCGGCGACACGCTCGATGCGCTCTGCCAGCGCGGCGTCGAGCAAGCCCTGTTCGCGACACAGCCTCGTCAACGGCAGCAGCCGGCGTTCGCGCTGGAAGACCCGGCCATCCCGTAGCGACGCATTGGGCTGGGGCGTCGACCCGCAAGCGTTGTCCCGCGGCCAGCCATGATCGGCCCCCGCCTCCCGCGAATCCCGATGCAGCTGTCGCAGCCCCTCGCCGAGCGCGGCACCATCGCGTGGGCCGCTGCCGTCCAGCGCCTGCATGACCAGCAGGTCACCGTCCTCTGCCAGCACGGCGGGCACGATGAGATCGCGACAGGCGTCGCCCAGCGCCCTGAGACCGTCGGCCTCGCCGGCGACACGCTGTGGCGAATCCTGTTTGACGATACAGGGCGTCGTACCATCGACCCGCCATAGCCCTGCACCGCTGTCGCCACCGGAAAGCGGCGTGATGGCACCGACATCAACGGGCGTTTCCAGGGCTGCGAGCCGCCGTCTCAGCGTCTGCGTCATCACCTATCTCCTCGTTTGCGTCGTCGCTGTCGTTGGCGGCCGCGCCCTCGTCCCGCGCGCTCTCCTTGCCGCGCCCACGGTTGAGCTCCTGCTGAAACAGAGACTTCAGCTCTGCCATGGCCGCCTTCTCGGTCGCCATCAAGCGCTCGTTGTCATTGCGGTGGGCGTAGGTGTCCTTGAGCAGCTGGTTGTCGAAGTCGCGGAAAGTCCGCACCGCATTGATGGCGTTCGAACTGGGATAGCCCAGCCCCTTGAGCACCTCGACGCTCATCTCCATGCTCGAGGCGAACGTCTCCCGCACCACACCGTCGACGCCGATCTCCATCAGTTGCCAGGCATGATGGCGGTTGCGCGCACGGGCATAGACGGAAAGATTCGGAAAATGGGTCTTGGCCAGCCGGGCGATGGTCAGCGCGGCGCTCTCGCTGTCGACGGCGATGACCAGCAGGCGGGCCTTGTCGATGCCCGCCGCACGCAGCAGGTCGAGACGCGTGGCATCGGCGTAGAAGATGCGGGAGCCGAAGCGGCGAATGAATTCGACCTGGGTGATGTTGGGATCCAGTGCGGTGAAGTTGATGCCCTGCATCTTCAGCATGCGCCCCACCATCTGCCCGAAGCGTCCGAGTCCGGCAATGATCACCGGCGGCGTGTCGTCGCCGAAGTCCGTGTCGTAAGGGCGGCTCTCCTTGAGCCGGTTGCCGAGCTTTTCGCCCAGCTGATACAGGAACGGCGTGGCGGCCATGCTGAGGGTAACCGCGGCGATGCAGAGGCTGGCGATGCGCTGGTCGATGACACCGGCGGCCACGGCGGCGGTCAGCAGCACGAAGTCGAACTCCCCGCCCTGGGAGATGATCGTCGCCAGCCTGGGAATTTCCGTGCGAGGCAATCGGGTCAGCCAGCCGATGACCGCCAGCACCACGGTCTTGGCCAGCGTCATGGCGATGGCGAGTCCCATGACCAGCCAGATGTTGCCCAGCACCAGCGCCAGATCGACCGACATGCCGACGGCGATGAAGAAAAGCCCCAGCAGCAGCCCCTTGAACGGCTCGATATTGGCTTCGAGCTCATGCCGGTAGGGAGTGTCGGCCAGCATGACGCCGCCCAGGAAGGCCCCCAACGCCATCGACAGCCCCGCCCACTGCATGGCCAGCGCCATGGCCAGCACCAGAAACAGCGCCGCGGCGGTGAAGATTTCATGCACGTCGCTCCGCGCGATCAGCGCCAGCACGCGGGGAAAGACCAGACGCCCGAAAGCGATGGCGGCGATCACCACGCCGACACTCCGCGCTATGACCCAGCCGTCGTCCGGCGCCGCGTCCGCGCGGCCGGCCAGGAACGGCAGCAGCGCCAGCAGAGGTATCACTGCCAGGTCCTGGAACAGCAGCATGGCGAAGGCGCTCTGGCCATGCGGCGTGGCCAGTTGGCGGCGCTCGTTGAGCACCTGCAGGGCGAAGGCGGTCGACGACAGCGCCAGCGTCAGGCCAAGGAAGATGGCGATGCTCGGCGGGAGATCGAGCAGCAGTCCGATCGGCATCAACAGGGCGGCGCAGCCGGCCATCTGCAGCGATCCCAAGCCCAGCAAGCGCTTGCGCATCGACCATAATCGCCTGGGTTCCAGCTCCAGGCCGATGATGAACAGCAGCATCACCACGCCGAACTCGGAGAAATGCAGCACGGACTCCGGCTCGGATACGAAGCCGCTCACCGAGGGGCCGGCCAGCAACCCGATGCAGAGATAGCCCAGAATCGACCCCAGTCCCAGGCGCTGGAACAGGGGCACCGCGATGATGGCCGCCCCCAGCAGAACGGCCGCCTCATTGAGAAAGTCCATCTACCTTGTATCCTCGTCGCGACGGGCACGCCGCCCAATTGGGTCAGAAGTCCGCAAGCAGAGTATCACTATCCGACGACGCGACAGGGCGCAGCCGGCACGACCCCCGACCTATGCCGGCGGATCCTTGAAAGGGAGACGCCGCCGGCTCTGCTCGAAATAGGCGTGGACGTAGGCCCGCTCCTCGCGACAGAAATCGGCGACCGCTTCGCGAAACCCCTCATGCTCGAGATAATGCAGCGATCGGCTGATGACCGGCGCGAATCCCCGGGTCAGCTTGTGCTCCCCTTGCGTTCCCGGGTCGAACCTTGCCAGGCCGCGCTCGAGACAGTGTTCGATCCCCTGGTAGTAGCAGGTCTCGAAGTGCAGGAAGTCCGCCTCCACCTCGCTGCCCCAGTATCGTCCATAGAGGGTGTCGTCTCCCTGGAGACAGAGCGCGGCGGCCACCGCCCGCCCCGCCACGCTGGCACGCACCAGCATCAGGCAGTCGGCCATGCCATCACGCAGCCGGGTGAAGAACTCGAGCGTCAGATAGGGGCGCTGCCCCCGCTCGAGATAGGTCATGCAGTAGCAGCGATAGAACTGCTCCAGCGCCTCGTCATCGATCCGGTTCCCCGTCAGACGCTCGAACACGAACCCCTGATCGGACAACTTGCGCCGTTCTCGCCGTATCTCCTTGCGCTTGCGCGAGCTCATTCGCGCCAGAAAGCCGTCGAAGTCGCCAAAGCCGTCATCCCGCCAGGCGAACTGCACCGCCTGGCGCTCCAGCAGGGGTGAGCCGAGCGCGGCCTGCCAATCATCCACCTCGTCGCCATCGGCGAACAGCAGGTGCCAGCTCTGCAGGCCGGTATCGCGAATGTGCGGCGCCAGCGCGGCGATGACGGTGCGCCGGTCGGCATCCTCGACCACGGCCAGTCGCGGCCCGGTCGCGGGGGTGAACGGAATCGCCGACAGCGACTTGGGGTAGTAGTCGCCGCCCGCGCGCTCCCAGGCATCCGCCCAGGACCAGTCGAACACATACTCCCCGCGCGAGTGATATTTGGCGTAGCGCGGAAGCGCCGCCACCGCTCGCTCCCCCTCGAAAACCATCAGGTGATCCGGCTCCCAGCCGGTATCGGTGTCGGCGCACCCACAGGCCTCCAGCGCCGCCAGAAACTCATGGCGAAGAAACGGATAGCGCGTGCCGACCACGGCATTCCAGAGCGACGCACCGACGGCAGCCAGGCTGCCGATATTCTCGACCCGCAATGCCATTCCCTTCCTCCCATTGATCATGCCACTACCGGCGCCCGTCGCTCATGTTGAAAACTTCGAGAGCCGCGGGCAAGCGTGCGATACTCTACCGACAGTTCCAGCTCGCGAGATGCACAGCAAGATGACACCCGCTTCCTCTCCTCCCGGCCAGCCGACACCACCACCAGCCCCCACCAATACCATGGCGCTGGCAGCGTTCGCTCTGAGCGTGCTGGGCACCTTCGTGCCACCCGCGGCGCTGGGCGGCGTCGTCTGCGGCCACCTGGCTCGACGCCAGATTCGCCACAAGCAGGAATCCGGCGATAGCTGGGCCCTGGCCGGCTTGATACTAGGCTATTTGCTGATCCTGTTGTCGCTGGCGGGGCTTTTGCTGTTTGGCGGCTTCGTCGTGACAATGTTCGGCATCATGGCTTTCCTGTAGCCGATTCCATTGAAGAAATGCTCGCCGGCAAACAACGGCCGCGGGTTCTGCTTACGCTGATGACGAGTTCTCATGCTGACTTCGCTTCTCGATAACGACTTCTACAAGATCACGATGCAGAACGCCGTGATCAAGCGCTTCCCCTATGCCCAGGCCCGTTACGCATTCATCAATCGGGGCGAGCACGCCTTTCCCGAGGGATTCGGCGACGCGCTGCGACGCGAGGTGGATGCGATGGCCAATCTGGTCTTGAGCGAGGCCGAAAAGCACTATCTCGAAGTCACCTGCCCCTATCTCGATCCGACCTACCTCGATTTCCTGGCCGGCTTCCGCTACAACCCGGCGGAAGTGACCATTCGACAGCAGGGCGCCGACCTCTCGGTGACGATCGAAGGATTGTGGTATCGCACCATCCTGTGGGAAGTCCCGCTGATGGCGCTGATCAGCGAGCTCTGGTATCGCTTGCGCGATGTCGAGCGGGACGCCGACGAGACGGTCGAGGCCCGCACCCGGGCCAAGATAGAGCAGTACCAGAAACTGGGGCTGAAAATCGCCGAATTCGGTACCCGGCGACGCTTTTCGTTCGACGTGCATGATCGCGTGGTCGGCGCGCTGCGCCATCACGGCGGCGAGGCTTTCAGCGGTAGCAGCAACGTGTTGCTGGCGATGCGTCATGGCGTCAAGCCCATCGGCACCCATGCCCACGAGTGGTTCATGTTCCACGGCGCCCGCTTCGGCTTCAAGATGGCCAACAGCCTGGCCCTGGAGCACTGGGTCGATGTCTACCGCGGCGATCTGGGCATCGCCCTGACCGACACCTTCACCAGCCCGGCCTTCTTCGAAAGTTTCGACAAGAAGTTCGCCAAACTCTTCGACGGCGTCAGACACGATAGCGCCGACCCGATCGACTTCGCGGCCTCGACCATCGCGCATTATGAAAAGCTGGGCATCGATCCGCGCAGCAAGACGATCATCTTCTCCGACGCCCTGACGCCGGAAAAGGTCGAACGGATCCAGGCCTTCTGTCAGGACCGTATCGGCATGGCGTTCGGTATCGGCACCAACTTCACCAACGACGTCGGCGTCGAGCCCATGAACATGGTCGTCAAGATGGTCGAGGCGAGACCCGAGGGCCAGCACTGGCTGCCGGTGATCAAGCTGTCCGACGTCCCCGACAAGCATACCGGCGATCCCGAGATGATCGCCCTGGCCAAGCGGGTTCTCGCCCTCAGTCGCCCGGCCTGAGCTGGAAGCCGATGCCCTGGGACTCCGGGCGTGGCCCGGTCACTGATTCAACGCCTGGTCCAGCGTCAACAGGGCGGCCTGCCAGGAAGCGGCATCCGCGGCCGCGTCATAACCCAACGGCAGGTCGTACTCCTCCGCCAGTGCGTCGGCATCCGGGTTGGTGAACGCGTGCTTGGCGCCGGGATACTGGACCACGCGGACGCTGGCGCCATCCTTGGTCAGGGCATCGGCCATGCTGTCGAGCGCTTCGGGGTCCACCAGGGAGTCCTCCTGGCCGTTGTAGATGCGCACCAGGCCGTCGAACGGCTGGGGATTGGTGACGACCTGAGTCGGGCTGCCATGGAAGCTGATCACGGCATCCAGCGGCATGCCGGCCAACGCCATGTTCATCACCACGCCACCGCCGAAGCAGTAGCCGATTGCCGCCATGCGGTCCTCCCGCACCGCGGGGTGCTGGCGCAGCGCCGCCATCGCCGCCTCCAGCCGCGCCCTGGCGGAGGGCCAGTCCTGCATCACCTGGCTGGAGAACGCCTTGGCGTCCTTGGGGTGCTGGGCGACCTTGCCGTCGCCATACATGTCGACCGCCAGGGCAACGAACCCGAGCGCCGCCAGCTGGTCGGCCTTGTGCTTGACGTAGTCGTTCAATCCCCACCATTCATGCACCAGCAGGACGCCGGGCCGGGGCTCATCGTCGCTGGCGTTGTAGGCAAGATAGCCTTGGTAGGTCTGTCCGCCGGTGGCGTACTCGAAAGTCTCTCCCTGGACATGAGGGCCTTCGACCTCATCGGCCCAGGCCGACACGCAGATCAGGCTGAGCAGCGAGGCCAGCAGTAGTCGTCCCATCGTCTTTCTCCTTCTATGACTGGCTTGGCACCTGGCGCGGCCGGCGCTTCTCATGGCGCCTGCTGGACGCGATCCCGACCGCGCTGCTTGGCATCGCGCATGCCCGCCTCGGCGCGCGCCAGCATGGCTTCCGCGGACTCGCCATCGCGTCGCTCGGCGACACCAAGACTAACCGAGAACGACAGCCAATGGCCATGGAACTCCACCCGGGTCGAGGCGAAACGGCTCCGCAACCTCTCCGCGATGGTGGCCGTCTCCTGCAGCGACTTGCCGCTCAACAGCAGCGCAAAGGCGTCCTCCCCGAGTCGGCCAAAGCTGAATCGTTCTCTCAGCATCGCCCGGCACATCTCGCCGATACAGCTGAGGACGAGGTCGCCCCCGTCTCGCCCCCAGTCCCGATTGATATCGCCGAAGCGATCGACATCGAACACGATCAGCGTGAACCGGGCCCCGGCTTCTCCATTGGAGAGCGCGTGTCGCAACAGCCCCATGAACGGCTCCCGATTGAGCGCAGAGGTGAGCTCGTCGGTTGCGGTGTAGGCATCCCACTGCAGGGACTGCTGTCGCCGCTGGGTGATATCCCTGGCAACGGCAACCCAACCCGGCATGGCCGAAGGCTCCGATGCCGGCGTCAATGGCACCGGATAGGGCGAAAAGTGAATCTCGAACCAGCGGTAGGCGCCATCTCTATGCCTCAGACGCAACTCCACGAGAGAGGAGCTCGCGTTGGCGGCTCCCTCGACCAGCAGTCGCCGTATCCGAGAGCCATCCTCGGGCGCCATCAGCGCAAACAACGACGACGAGAGTAGCGACTCGCTGCCAACGCCCAGCGCCCCTTGGGTGTCACCGGCGGCATAGTGGCAGCAGAGATCCTCGTCGAGCGCCATGAGCACGTCGCCGCAGTAATCGAGGAGCGACTGCGGCGGTGGGCCATCGTGCTCCGCCAAGGCAACGACTCGTGGTTGCAACAGGCCGACGAGGGTGGCGACCGCGCCGCTCGCGTCACGCTGAATGTTGACGCTATCGTCGATCGTGCAGCGGGAGCCATCCGGCCTCTCGATGACGTATGACAGCCGTATCGCGGCTTTCCCCTGCGTCAGGGCCTGCTGAAGCTGATCCAGAACCGACAGCCGCTCGGGCTCCGGAATTTGCGCCAGCCACAGTTCGGGCCGGGCACGGTGATCCTCCACCGGTCGGTGACTCAAAGTGCAGATGGAGTCGCCGACGAAGCGCAGCTCTCCCAGCCACCAGGACGGATCGGTGACATAAGCCGTGCCCGGCAGCGCCTGTAGCCAATCTTGCGCCTCCGCGCCCAAGCTTTCGTCCTCATGCACGAAGGCATCCGGTGGATCCATGCACTCCGGCCTCATGTAGCCGCAGAGATGTGTCCAGGCGGCTGGGTGGTATAGGGGATAGCGCTAGCGGGAGCCAACGCGACGTCGAGCGGAAACGTGGGAAGCTGACCTGCTCTCGTCGGATGACGCCGTCCCCTCATCCAGGACTTCGTCCTCACGCTCACTCGCCTGTCCCGACTGACGGAGGTGGCAGGCGCTCGCGAGCCGACTCAGCTCATCGCGGGTCAATTCGACGCGCTGTATTCCCGACTGCTCCTGCCAGATCACGAAAATCACCGGCACGGGACGCGACTGGTCGACGCCAACCACTCGTCCGCGGCGCGGCTCTCCGGGCTCCTGTATCGTCTCGCCAATCAGGCGATGTGCATTGATGATGGTGTCCTGCATGACGCCGCCGACCTCGGTGCTGGGTGAAAAGATGAACATCGTCAGACCTACACTAGAAGCGAAGGGCGGGTAAGTCCAAGACCATCAACATGATAGGCAGCATACAGCTTTCTATCGACGCTGGATCGAACGACTTGAGTGCAAAATAGGGGGTACTTCACGCCTAAGCGGCCGGCCGGTGCTCTGAACGAGGTCCTGACAAAGGACGAGGGGTGGCAGAATCTCTGCCACCCCTCGTCGTTGTCATGCGAAAAGCCGGGCTGCTACCGCCTGGAGATCACCCAGGCCAGCTCGTCCAGCAGCCCGGCATTGGCGATTGCCGCCCCTGGGCTCAGCTCACGGCCTGCATGGCCAGTGCCGTGTCCAGCATGCGGTTGGAGAAACCCCACTCGTTGTCGTACCAGGCCATGACCTTGACCAGGCGCCCGTTGACGCGAGTGTGGTTGGCATCGAAGGTGGACGAGTTGGGATCGTGATTGAAGTCGATCGATACCAGCGGCTGCGAGTTCACCGCCAGCACCGGCGAGCTGGCCGCCGCCCTGGTGACGATCTCGTTGATCTCTTCCTTGGTGGTATCCCGTCCCGCGGTGAAGGTCAGGTCGACCAGCGACACATTGATCACCGGTACGCGAACCGCGAGACCGTCGAGCTTGCCGTTCAGCTCCGGCAGGACCAGTCCGACGGCGGCCGCCGCGCCGGTCTTGGTCGGGATCATCGACTGGGTGGCGCTACGGGCGCGGTACGGATCCTTGTGATAGACGTCGGACAGATTCTGATCGTTGGTGTAGGCGTGGACCGTGGTCATCAGGCCATTCTCGATACCCACGCTGTCCTGCAGCGCCTGCGCCACCGGTGCCAGGCAGTTGGTGGTACACGAGGCGTTGGAGACCACCCGGTGCTCGGCCTTCAGCGTTCCCTCGTTGACGCCAAACACGATCGTCGCATCGGCATCGCCACTGGGCGCGGAGATCAGCACCCGCCCCGCGCCCGCCTCGATGTGCTTGGCGGCGGCGTCGCGACTGGTGAACAGCCCGGTGCACTCCATCACCAGATCGACGTCCAGCGACTTCCACGGAAGCTGGGACGGATCGCGCTCGGAGAGGATACGAATGCTATCCCCGTCTACGCTCAGGGTATCGCTGTCGTGGGAGACCTCGAATCCGAAGCGCCCGTGGACGCTGTCGTGGCGCAGCAGATGGGCGTTGAGCGCAGGATCGCCGAGATCATTGATGGCGACGACCTCGATCCGATCCCGATAGCCGTTCTCGTACATGGCACGAAGTACGTTCCGGCCAATGCGGCCGAATCCGTTGATGGCGACACGCAATGTCATGGTGCTCTCCTTTTGATGGCGTGACTGAGACGCTGAAGCTGGCGTAATCGAGACGTTGAATCGGCCGGGCAGCGAGCCTGCGCTCCATCCCGGCACTGCATCGGATCGAACGCAAAGATTAGATCGCAGCAGAACTGGTGAATAGCCTAGTACGTAGTCTAGAACATCGTCACATGAAAAAATATTACCCCAAAAGGCTAATACCAAAGGCTCATTCGCGAACATACGGGGTATTTTTTGGTAAGTTTACCAAATAAACCTGACAGCTCGATGAGGCACCCCATGACGCTCGACCCTACCCTGGACCGTGTAACGAGGCGCATCGAAGAGCGCTCCGCCGACCGACGCCGACTCTATGAAGAGCGGATGCAGCAACAGCATCGCCGTGGCGTCCACCGCGCGGAACTCTCCTGCGGCAATCTGGCTCACGGCTTCGCCGCCTGCAACGCTGGCGACAAGAACAGCCTGAAGCTGATGAACAGCGCCAATATCGGCATCGTCTCTTCCTACAACGACATGCTGTCGGCGCATCAGCCCCTCGAGCACTTCCCCGAACTGATCAAGGAAGCCGCCCGCGGCATGGGTAGCACGGCGCAGTTCGCCGGCGGCGTGCCGGCCATGTGCGACGGCGTCACCCAGGGTCAGCCCGGCATGGAGCTGTCGCTGTTTTCCCGCGATGTCATCGCCATGTCGACGGCGGTGGCGATGTCGCACAACATGTTCGATGGCGCACTCTATCTCGGTGTGTGTGACAAGATCGTGCCGGGACTGTTCATCGGTGCCGCGCGTTTTGGCCACCTGCCTGCGGTGTTCGTGCCGGCCGGCCCGATGCCGAGCGGGCTGCCCAATGCCGAGAAGTCGCGCATCCGCCAGCTCTACGCCGAGGGCAAGGTGGGCCGCGACGCGCTGCTGGAGGCGGAGTCCGACTCCTACCATAGCGCCGGCACCTGCACCTTCTATGGCACCGCCAACTCCAACCAGCTGATGCTCGAGATGATGGGGTTGCACATGCCGGGCACCTCGTTCGTCAACCCCGGCACACCGCTGCGCGACGCCATCACCCTTTTCAGCACCGAGCAGGTGATCCGCAACAGCGATCAGGGCGGCGACTACCACCCGTTCTACAAGCAGATCGACGCCCACGCCATCGTCAATGCCATGGTCGGGCTGCTCACCTCGGGCGGGTCGACCAACCATACCCTGCACCTGGTGGCGATGGCCGCCTCCGTGGGTCTGACCATCACCTGGGACGACTTTGCCGAGCTGTCGACGGTCGTGCCGGGGCTGACCCGGATCTACCCCAACGGCCAGGCCGACGTAAACCACTTCCACGCCGCTGGCGGCGTCAGCTTCCTGGTGCGGCAGCTGCTCTCGGCGGGCCTGATGCATGCCGACGTGCGCACGGCCTTCGGCACCGACATGACCGCTTATACCCAGGAGCCGTTCCTGGAGGGGGACCGACTGGTCTGGCGCGAGGGCACGCAGCAGAGTCTCGACGAAGAGGTGCTGCGGCCGATCAGCCGGCCGTTTTCCGCCACCGGGGGGCTGGCGGTGCTCGACGGCAACCTGGGGCGCGGCGTGATCAAGGTCTCCGCGGTCAAGCCCGAGTTTCGCCGGGTCGAGGCACCGGTGCGCATCTTCGACGACCAGAGTCAGGTCAAGGCGGCGTTCGAAAGCGGCGAGCTGGATCGCGACGTCATCGTCGTGGTGCGCTTCCAGGGCCCCCGCGCCAACGGCATGCCGGAGCTGCACCAATTGACCCCTTTCCTGGGCGTGCTGCAGGATCGCGGGCACAAGGTCGCACTGGTCACCGATGGGCGAATGTCAGGTGCCTCTGGTAAGGTACCGGCGGCCATCCACATCACCCCGGAGGCGGTCGACTCGGGCCCCATCGCCTATCTGCGCGACGGCGACCGGGTGCTGCTCGACCCAGACAACGGCGTGCTGGAGGCACTGGTCGATGCCGAAACCTGGGCGCAACGCGAACCGGCGTCCTGCGACCTGGATCACTATCATCAGGGAATGGGCCGCGAACTGTTCGCCGGCTTCCGCCAGTTGGTCGGCGGTGCCGAGGAAGGCGCGGCAACCTTTGGCGGCTTCGATGCCGCCGACTTGCCCGGAGGGCACACATGACGACTCCCGCCCTGATCGGCGACATTGGCGGAACCAACGCGCGCTTTGCGCTGGTCATGCCCGGCAGCGTCGAGCTTCAATCGATCGAGACGCTGCCCTGCGCGCGCTACGCCGGACTGGTGGAAGCGATTCAGGCCTATCTCGAACAGGTCGGTGCCGAAGCGCCCCGAGAGGCGTGCCTGGCCTTCGCCTGCCCGGTTCACGAAGACTGGGTCAAGATGACCAATAACGACTGGGCCTTCTCCAAGAAGGCGGTCGCCCACGAACTGGGGTTGTCGAACTTCAAGGTCATCAACGATTTCACCGCCCAGGCGCTGGGCATTCCCCACATCGACGAGAAGGATCTGGTCAAGATCGGTGAAGGCGAGGCCGAGGCCCGCCGCCCCCGTCTGGTCATCGGTCCGGGGACCGGGCTCGGCGTGGCCGGGCTGATCCCCAGCCAACGCCACTGGATCCCGCTCACCACGGAAGGAGGCCACGCCACTTTCGCCCCGACCGACCAGCGCGAGCGACAGTTGCTCGACTATTTCACTGCCCGCTATGGGCGCGTCTCGATCGAGCGCCTGCTCTGCGGCCAAGGCCTGCTCGATCTCTACCTCGCCCACGCCGCCCTGCTCAATGTCACCGCCAGCTACAACACCCCGGCGGAAGTGACCGGCGCAGCGAGGGCCGGCGATCGCGTCGCCCGCGAGGCGCTGCTGCGCTTCATCAGGATCCTCGGCGCCTGCGCCGGCGATGCCGCGCTCACCCTCGGCGCCCTGGGCGGCGTCTACCTCTGTGGCGGCATCACGCCGCGCCTGATCGAATGGCTGCCGCGCAGCGACTTCCGGCGCGCCTTTGCCGACAAGGGACGCCTGAGCGCCTACAATGCCGGCATTCCCACCTGGGTAGTGACGGCGCCCTGGACCGGACTGCTGGGGGCGGCGGAAGCCCTGCACAACGAGGAGGTGACATGATTCCCGATACGCTGCGGCAGTTGGTCGACGCGACCGACGGCCAGCGGGAAGCCGACTGGCAAGGTCGGCGCCTACTGCTGATCAATGCCGACTGGGGCGAACTGGCGATCTCGCTGCAAGGCGCCCAGGTGCTCCACTTCTTACCTTTCGCCCCCGAAGCCGCAGGCGCCCCACCGGCGCCCGGCGCGGAGGATGGCTGGCTGTGGGTCACGCCGACGCCGCAACCGATGCCCGGCGCCATCCGCGGCGGGATTCCGCTGTGCTGGCCGTGGTTCGCCGACGAATCGCCCGATGGCAAGGGTCCCATGCATGGCCCGGCCCGCACGGCGGCGTGGCGGGTCGATGCCATCGACGACAGCGTCTCCGGTAGCGGCGTCGAGATCCATCTCTCCCCGGAGCAGCGCCTGCACGACCAGCTGGTTCCCAATGCCGTGGTTCATGCCAACGGCCAGCGCCTGAGCGTCGAGCTGATGACGCGCCACGTCGGCACCACCCCGGTCAAGCTGACGGGCGCGCTGCACACGTACTTCGCCGTCGCCGACACCCACCGGTGTCGTGTCGAGGGGCTGGCCGGCGCACGCTATCTGGACAAGCTCGAACACTTCGCCGAGCATCATCAGCAGGGTGAACTCGGTATTCGCGGTTCGCTCGATCGCATCTACCAGTCGAACCGCCCGGTGATCCTCGATGATGGGCAGCGCCGCCTCGCGATCTCCAAGCAGGGCAGCGACTCCACCGTGATCTGGCATCCCGGCGACGACCTGCCCGGCGACACCCCGGCCACCGCCGGGATGCGCTTTCTGTGCGTCGAGGCCGCCTGCACGCGGGTCGACCCGGTCTGGCTGGTGCCGGACGGCCAGCACCTGCTCTCCACCACGATCGCGCGGGAGGCGACATCGGCGTGAGTGATGATCTGGTTTTCGACTCGCCCTTCATCCTGGGCATGATGCGTCTCCACGAGCGGCCCGAATTCGACGATGTCGAGAAGTTCGCCGACTGGCTGGAAGCCCGGGTGGACCAGGGCCTGCACTGGTTCGATCATGCCGACAGCTACGGCAATCACCTGGGCGAGCAGCGTTTCGGCGAGGCGCTCGCCCGCCGACCGTCGCTCAAGTCCAGGGTGAGGGTGGTGACCAAGGGCAATATCATCCTGCCGCATCGCGACACCTCGCCCTTCGGGGTCAAGCATTACGATACCTCCGAACGCCATCTCACCCAGGTCATCGACGACTCGCTCTCGCGTCTCGGTGTCGACCGGCTCGACCACTTCCTGCTCCATCGCCCGGATCCGCTGATGGACACGGAAGCGACGGCCCGAGTCCTGGACGATGCCATCGCGGCGGGCAAGGTCGGCGCCGTGGGCGTCTCCAACTTCCTGCCGGAGCAGTGGCGTCGACTGCAGGCCGCCATGCACAACCGGCTCGGCGTCCACCAGCTCGAGCTCTCGCTGGCCCATCCGGACGCCCTGTTCGACGGCTTCTACGACGCCATCCTGGCCGACGGCCTGGCGCCGATGGCCTGGTCCCCGCTGGGTGGCGGCTCGGTCTTCGAGGATGTGCTCGGTACCGCGCTCTCGCGTCTCGCGGAACAGCTCAACTCGACCACGGCGGGACTGGCGCTGGCCTGGTTGCGGCGGCTGCCCGGCAAACCGGTACCGGTGACCGGAACGTTGAATGAAAGGCGTATCGACAATTTGCTGCTGAGCGGTAATCTCGAACTCGATCGCCCGACGTGGTTCGCGCTGCTCGAGGAAGCACGCAGTCACCGAGTGCCGTGATGACGTTCGATGCGAAGCGACGGCAGCGCATCTTCGATTCCCGTTCGACAAGAGAGTCGGTAACCCATGATTCCCATCATCGCCTTCGGCGAAGCCCTCGTTGACATGTTGTCCAGCCGCCTGGGCGACGACAGCGGCCCCGAGACCTTCACGCCCTATGCCGGCGGCGCGCCGGCCAACGCCGCCGTGGCCTGTGCTCGTCAGGGCATCCCCAGCCTTTTCCTCGGCATGATCGGCGACGATCGCTTCGGCGACTTCCTGGTCGAAGAGCTGACCCGCTATGGCGTCGATACCCAGCACGTGGTGCGAACCCGTGAAGCCCGCACCGCCCTGGCATTCGTTTCCCGCGATCGCCAGGGAGAGCGCCAGTTCGACTTCTACCGCCCACCCGCCGCGGACCTGCTCTATCGCCGGGAACACCTGCCACCCGGGATCTTCACCGAACCGGCCCTGGTCCACCTGTGCAGCAACAGTCTGACCGATGCGGCCATCGCCCGCACTACCCTCGACCTTGCCAGCATCGCCCGCCGCGGCGGCTGCCTGATCAGCGTCGATGTCAATCTTCGCGCCATGCTATGGCCCCAGGGCAATGTCGATATCGCGCTGGTCGAGCAGCTGCTCGAGCGGGCCCATCTCATCAAGCTCTCCACCGAAGAGCTGGATGCGCTTCGCGGCGATCGCAGTGCCGAGGAGTGGATCAGCGCCAGGCTGGCCAAGGGCGCCCGACTGATCGTGATCACCGACGGCCCGGGGCCAGTGACCGCCCATCTGGCGGACCGTCAGATTCAGTCGGTGCCTCCGGCGGTCCAGGCAGTGGACACCACCGCCGCCGGCGATGCTTTCATCGGCGGCCTGCTGGCGTCCCTGTCCCGAGCCGAGGTGGTCTGCGCGACGCTGGGCGACTGGCTGGCCGACGACGCCAAGCTGAACGATGCGCTGGTCTTCGCCTGTCGCTGCGGCGCCTTCGCGGCGACGCGACCCGGCGCATTCGTCTCGCTGCCGGGCACCTCAGACCTCGACGATCTCCCGAGCTGAACCCTCCACCAGGGCGTGAAAGGCGCTGGCGGTGGATGAGAGCTGCTGGTCGGCGCGGGTGACAACGCCGACCGGCCGCTCGATCACCGGCTCGGATAGCGCCAGACAGCGGACGCCCAGCGCCTCCATCTGGACGCGACACAGCGCCGGCACCGCGCTCACGCCCAACCCCTTGCCGACCAGTTGGCCCACCGTGGCCAACTGATGGCTCTCCAACTCCACCGGCAGCGTCATGCCGTGTCGCGACAGTTGCCGCTCCAGCATCGCCCGCACCTGCGATGGCCGCTGCAGGGTAATGAAGGGATAAGCCAGCAGCGCCGACCAGGTCGTCGATGCCTGCGCGGCGAGCGCCGACGTCGGCGGCACCGCCGCCACGAAGCGATCGCGGTGGATCGGGGTGAATCTCAGCGCCGGCTGCCGCGGCGGCTCGAAGGCGATCCCGAACTCCACGCGCTGGGCCAGCACCATCTCCACCACCTGTTCGTTGATCACGTCGTGGATGGTGACGCTGATGCGCGGATAGCGCCGACGAAAGGCCGCGATCAGTGGCGGCAGGCAATTGGAGGCAAAGGATGGCATGGCGGCGATCGCCAGATGCCCCTGCTGCAGATGGAAACGCCGCCTCATGGCGTCCTCGGCGTCGTCCCACTCGGCCAGCAACCGCCGCGCCAACGGCAGCAGCGCCTCGCCTTCGGGGGTCAGTCGCACCTGGCGCGTGGTGCGCGAGAACAGCGCTCCACCGAGCTGCGACTCCAGCGATTTCACCGCCAGACTCAGCGCCGACTGGGTCACGTGCAGCCGCTCGCAGGCCTGGGCGAAACTCAGTGTCTGCGCCACGGCAAGAAAGGCACGGAGCTGCTTGATGGTCATCAAAACGCCTCATTGATGAGAAAAACTCGACAATTATCGGCGAAAATAAATTTAATAACAGCGCGACGAGCGGTCATAGTCTATCCAGGACACAACAACAGAGGCTCGCCATGACCCAGCACGCCAGTACTGAGAAGACCCCCGCCGGGATGCGCGGCGGCAAATGCTTCGAGAGCGCCCAGGCCGCCCTCGACGGCCTGATCGAGGATGGCATGACCATCGCCGTCGGTGGTTTCGGCCTGTGCGGCATCCCCGAATCGCTGATCGTTGCCCTGCGCGACACCGGCAAGAAGGACCTGACGGTGGCCAGCAACAACGCTGGCGTGGACGGTTTCGGCCTCGGCTTGCTGCTGGAGTCGCGCCAGATCCGCAAGATGCTCTCCTCCTACGTGGGCGAGAACAAGGAGTTCGAGCGCCAGTATCTCTCCGGCGAGCTCGAGCTGGAGTTCTGCCCCCAGGGTACCCTGGCCGAGCGCCTGCGCGCGGGCGGCGCCGGCATCGCTGCCTTCTTCACCAAGACCGGCTACGGCACCAGGATCGCCGAAGGCAAGGAAGTGCGCGAATTCGACGGCGAGCATTACGTCATGGAGCGCGGCCTGCCGGTCGATGTGGCGCTGGTCAAGGCCCAGGTTGCCGACAAGGCGGGCAATCTGCGCTTCAACAAGACCGCGCGCAACTTCAATCCGCTGGCCGCCATGGCCGGCAGGATCTGTGTCGCCGAGGTCGAGGAGATCGTCGAGACCGGCGCCATCGACCCTGACGACGTCCACCTGCCGGGCATCTTCGTGCACCGCATCGTGCATAACCCGACACCGGAAAAACGCATCGAGAAACGCACGCTCAGGGAGGGAAACTGAGATGCCCTGGAACAAGGAACAAATGGCGCAACGCGCCGCCGGCGAGCTGCGGGACGGCTTCTACGTCAACCTGGGAATTGGCCAGCCCACGCTGGTAGCGAACTATATTCCCGACGGCATGGAAGTGTGGCTGCAATCGGAGAACGGGCTGCTCGGCATCGGCCCCTTCCCCACCGAGGAAACCGTCGACCCCGACCTGATCAACGCCGGCAAGCAGACGGTCACCGCCCTGCCCGGCTCGAGCTACTTCGACAACGCGGAGTCGTTCGCGATGATCCGCGGCGGCAAGATCAACCTGGCGATTCTGGGCGCGATGCAGGTCTCCGAGCGGGGGGACCTCGCCAACTGGATGATCCCCGGCAAGATGGTCAAGGGCATGGGTGGCGCCATGGACCTGGTGGCCGGGGTGCAGCGCGTGGTGGTGCTGATGAGCCATACTGCCAAGGGCGAGCACAAGATCCTGACCGAATGCACGCTACCGTTGACCGGTGTGGGTGTCGTCGACCGGATCATCACCGATCTGGGTGTGATGGATATCACCGACAAAGGCCTCGCATTGGCCGAACTCGCGCCGGACGTCACCCTCGAGGAGATTCGCGAAGCCACCGGCTGCGAGCTGATCGACCAGCGGGAGACGGCCCATGTCTGATCCAACGACAGCCGCGATGCGCGATGTGGTCATCGTCGCGGCCACGCGCACACCGATCGGCACGTTCCAGGGCGGGCTTGCCAGCGTCCCCGCGGTGACCCTGGGAGCGACCGTCATTCGTCGCGTCCTCGAGGGCATCGACCCCGCCGGCGTCGACGAAGTGATCATGGGCCACGTACTGCGCGCCGGCCTGGGCCAGAACACCGCGCGCCAGGCTTCCATCGAAGCCGGCCTGCCGGACAACGTGCCGGCGATGACGGTCGACAAGGTCTGCGGCTCCGGCCTCAAGGCCGTGCACCTGGCCGTCCAGGCGATCCGCTGCGGCGATGCCGAGACCATCGTGGCCGGCGGCATGGAGAGCATGAGCCTGGCGCCCTACGTGCTGCCCAAGGCGCGTACCGGGCTGCGCATGGGCCACGCCGAGCTGCTCGACAGCATGATCCATGACGGCCTGTGGGACGCCTTCAACGACTACCATATGGGCATCACGGCGGAGAACGTGGCCGAGCGATGGAACATCTCCCGCCAGGATCAGGACGCCTACGCCGCGGAGTCCCAGCGACGTGCCTCGGCAGCGCGGGAAGCCGGTCGTTTCGATGCCGAGATCACCCCGGTGAGCGTGCCGCAGCGACGCGGCGATCCCGTCGTCATCGAACGAGACGAGCAGCCGCGTGATGGCGTCACCGCCGAGTCGTTGGGCAAGCTCAAGCCGGCCTTCTCCAAGACCGGCAGCGTCACCGCCGGCAACGCGTCGTCGCTCAACGATGGCGCCGCCGCCCTGCTGATCATGAGTGCCGAACGGGCCGCGAAGCTCGGACTCCCGGTCCTCGCCACCATCCGCGCCTACGCCAACGCCGCCGTCGACCCGGCGACCATGGGTATCGGCCCGGTGCCCGCCACCCGGCGCTGCCTGCGTCGAGCCGGCTGGACGATCGACGATCTGGATCTGATCGAGGCCAACGAGGCCTTCGCCGCCCAGACACTCGCCGTGGCCAGGGATCTGGGGTGGAGCAAGGACAAGGTCAACGTCAATGGCGGCGCCATCGCGCTGGGCCACCCCATCGGTGCTTCCGGCGCCCGCATTCTGGTGACGCTACTGCACGAGATGCAGCGCCGCGATGCCAAACGCGGCCTGGCCACGCTCTGTATCGGCGGCGGCCAGGGCGTGGCGACGGCCATCGAACGAAGCTGAGTGCCCATTCGACGAGCGGCAGGATACTCATGGGGCGCCTTGCCGCTCGCGACGACCTCTCTCAGCGCGCCGTCCACCCCAGGTCGATGGCCCAGTCCGCACCGGTGACGGCGGAGGCCTGATCGGAGGCGAGGTAGGCCACGACGCTGGCGACTTCCCCCGGCTCGATGAGGCGTTTGATGGCGGCCCCACTCAGCATGATCTTCTCGATGACTTCCGATTCATCCATCCGATTGAGCGTCGCCTGGTCTGCGATCTGGCGCTCCACCAGCGGCGTGCGCACGTAGGCCGGGCAGATCGCATTGGCGGTGATGCCATGTTCGCCGCCTTCCAGCGCGGCAGTTCGTGTCAAACCGATGAGCCCATGCTTGGCGCTGACGTAGGCCGATTTCCCCGGAGACGCCACGTTGGCATGAATGGAGGCGATATTGATGATCCGACCCCACCCCTTCTCGCGCATATGCGGCCAGCAGGCCTGGGTCAGCAGGAACGGCGCGGTCAACATCAGGTCGATGATCTTGCGCCACTTATCCGGCGGGAACTGCTCGATATCGGCGACATGCTGAATCCCGGCGTTGTTGACCAGGATATCGACGCTGCCGAGGCGTTCCACCGCCGCCCCGATCACCCGGGCGCACTGCTCACCATCGGTGAGATCCGCCTCGAGGAAGGTGGCACCCACGGCCTCCGCCACGGCCTCGCCTGCCGGGTTGGCGTCGACTGCCATCACGCGGATGCCCTGACCCGCGAGATTCTCCACTACCGCACGGCCGATACCGCTGGTCGTGCCGGTGACTACCGCCACTCGAGGACGTTCACTCATGCCATCGCTCCTGTCTTGGACGAGGGATTCCCTGATGCCACAGTGTGGAGCAGCCTGGGGACAAGGGGTATCCCTCGAAAGCAGTGAGCCATTCGAGCGCGTGGGGTCGCCTGGCTGTCGAGGTGCTCCCGGACCGACGACAGTCGCCCCAGGTGCTGGCCATCAGCGCCGACCCGCCCCGTGCCTCAGCGCGGATAGCGCTGCGTCGCCTCCTGGGTCAGGCGGGTGATGCCGGCCCAGTCCTCCTGGTCGATGAGCGATTTCGGCGCCATCCAGGAGCCGCCGATGCACATCACGTTGGGCAGCGCGAGGTAGTCGGCGGCATTGTCCACCGTCACCCCGCCGGTGGGGCAGAACAGCGCCTCGGGCAACGGACCGCCAAAGGATTTGAGCGCCTTGGCACCACCGTTGGCTTCCGCCGGGAAGAACTTGAAGCGGCGATAGCCGTACTCCCAGCCGGTGACGACCTCGGAAACCGTGGCCACACCGGGCAACAGCGGCACGCTGCTGGCAGTGCCGTGCTCGAACAGCGCCGGCGTCGTGCCGGGCGTGACGACGAAATCGACACCGAGCTCCTCGCAGATTCGATATTGATCGACGCTCAGCACCGTGCCGGCACCCACCGTCACGTCGGGAAGCTGCTCCCGAATGCGCTTGATGGCATCGACCGCGCAGTCGGTGCGCAAGGTGATCTCGAGCACGTCGAGCCCACCGTCGACCAGCGCCTTGGCCAGTGGCACGGCATGCTCGAGCCGTTCGATGACCAGCACCGGGATGATCGCCGTGGAACGACAAATCGCATCCACACGATCGATGTGGGATTGCGGCAAGCGTGGATCGGATGACATATCGGAATGGCTCCTTTGATGGGTACCCGGCCGTCGGGGCAGGCGGGGATGGCGCGTCAGGGCGCCCAGTAGAGGGTAAGCGGACAGGTCAGGAAGGCACGGATCGGCAGTTCGCGGACGTCATCCCCGCTGAGCGCCTGGGCCAGCACCGCTTTCTTGGCGTCGCCGACCAGATGCAGCGCGTGACGGCGGGCATCGTGAAGCCGGGCCGCGCTCAGGGTGATGCGAGGCTGGGGGACGCTGGGCGCCCGCACGGCCACGACGCTGTCGTCCGTGCTCAACGCCAGCGAGAGCTCGCCGCTGTCCGGAAACAGCGATGCGGTGTGACCGTCGTTGCCCATGCCGAGCACGACCAGACTGGCCGGCCAAGGCAGCGTCGCCAGACGGGCGGCGACCGTGGCCGCGCCCTGCTCCGGCGTGGGGTCGGAGGTGGTCAGCGGGTGAAAGGTCGCCGCGGCGGCCGGCCCTGTCAGCAGCGTTTCCCGGACCAGGCGCGCATTGCTGTCGGCGTGCTCCTCGGGCACCCAGCGCTCGTCGGCGAGGGTGACATCGACCCGCGACCACGCCACCGGCTGCTCGGCCAGCCGCCGGAAGAACGGCAGCGGGGTCGAACCGCCGGAGACGACCAGCAGCGCGCGTGGCTGGCTGGCCAGGTCCTCGTTCAAGGCATGGGCGGCGGCGACGGCCAAATGCGCGCCGATCTGCTCGCGGGCGTTCTCAGTAGTCTTCATACCAGGAGCGACCATCCTGCGTGATCATCGCGATGGAGGCCACGGGCCCCCAGGAGCCGGCCGGATAGCGACGCGGCGGAATGTCCCGTTTCTCCCAGCCGGCGATCAGCTGATCGACCCACTTCCAGGCGTACTCCACCTCGTCGCGACGGACGAACAGGTACTGTTGCCCCTTCATCACCTCGAGCAGCAGACGCTCGTAGGCATCCGGAATCCGCTCCTTGGGAAAGGCGTGGTTGAAGTCCAGGTGCAGCGGACCGGGACGCAGCCGCATGCCCTTGTCGAGCCCGCCGTCCTTGGTCAACACCTGCAGCGCGATGCCCTCCTCCGGCTGGAGACGGATCACCAGCTTGTTGGCGGCGAGGTTGCGCTGGTCCGGATCGAAGATGTAGTGCGGCTGCTGACGGAAATGGATCACGATCTGCGACAGTTTTTCCGGCATGCGCTTGCCGGTACGCAGGTAGAACGGCACGCCGGCCCAGCGCCAGTTGGCGACTTCGAGCCGCATGGCGACGAAGGTTTCGGTGGTGCTGGAGGTATTGGCGTCCTCCTCCTCGAGATACCCCGGGACGCTCTCGCCTTCCATGGTGCCGGCGACATACTGCCCGCGGACCACGTGCCGGTTGAGATCCTCGCCCTCCAGCGGCTTGAGCGCCTTGAGCACCTTGACCTTCTCGTCGCGAATGGCATCCGCATCGAGATTGGCCGGCGGATCCATGGCCAGCATGGTCAATAGTTGCAGGAGATGGTTCTGAACCATGTCGCGCAGCTGGCCGGCCTTGTCGAAATAGCCCCAGCGCCCCTCGATCCCCACCTGCTCGGCCACGGTGATCTCGACGTGGGAGATCTGGCTCTGGTTCCACTGGTTGCCGAACATCGGGTTGGCGAAACGCAGCGCGATCAGGTTCTGGACCGTCTCCTTGCCCAGGTAGTGATCCATGCGGTAGATACGCGATTCAGGGAAGACCGCACCGATGGCGTCGTTGATCTCGTGGGAGGAGTCGAGGTCGTAGCCGATCGGCTTTTCGACCACGACCCGGGAGTCGCCGTCCAGGCTGCCGCTCTCCTGGAGATTGGCGCAGATCGCCCCGTAGATGCTGGCGGGCACCGCCAGATAGATGGTCAGCGGGCACTGGGAGTCCGGGCTCTCGGCGTGCCAGTCCCGAATCTTCTCGTAACCGTCGACGGTGTCGAAATCGAGCTGGGTGTAATCGAGCCGCGCCAGGAACCGGTCCAGGCAGGTCTGCTCGAGCTCCTTGGCCTTGACCCGCTTCTTGAGCATCCCCAGCACCGTGCTGCGGAAACTGTCGGCGTCGTGCTCACGTCGTGCCAGCCCCAGAATCCGGGTGTCGGCCCCCAGAAGACCATCGCGATCCAGGTGATAGAGCGCCGGATAAAGCTTGCGCAGTGCCAGGTCGCCGAGCGCACCGAACAGAGCCAAATCCACGTTGGGCGTTGCCTCTCGAGTCATTGCCTCCCTCCACCAGAGTCGTTAATTTACGAATAAAATACGCCATGCGAATGGCTTTTGACATGCAACTTCGTAACTAAATTACCTCTACCGAAACCATTGTATCGTGCCTCGCCGCCAGCGGGCGCATGCGGCCTCGACTGTCGCAGCTTGGCGCTGGTGTCGCCAGAGGCTAGGATGCAGGGCCTGTGTGACGAATCAATCATCATTCCGCCGCTAGGAGATGCCCCGCAATCATGGCAATGCACGATCTCATCGCCCGCATTCGTTCGCGGGTCGACGACCTGAATCGCTCGGAACGCAAGGTCGCCGACGTCATCCTCCAGGACCCCAATGCGGCGATTGGCATGAGCATAGCCACTCTGGCACAGGCTGCCACGGTGAGCGAACCCACGGTCAACCGCTTCTGTCGCAATTTCGAGACCAAGGGCTACCCGGACTTCAAGATCCAGTTGGCCCAGAGCCTGGCGGGCGGAACCCCTTACGTCAGCCGCAGCGTCGAGAGTGACGACGACGCCGCCGCCTATACCGACAAGATCATCGGCGCGACCATCGCTGCGCTGGACGAGATCCGTCGCGGCATCGACCCCAGGCGCATCGAACGCGTCGTCGACCATCTTTCCCAGGCGCGGCAGATCCACTTCTTCGCGCTGGGCGCATCGGCACCGGCGGCATTCGACGCCCAGAACAAGTTCTTTCGCTTCAACCTGCCGGTCGGCGCCTACAACGACGTACTGATGCAGCGGATGATCGCCGCGGCGTCCCATACCGGGGACGTCATCGTCGTCATCTCCTACACGGGCCGGACCCGCGACCTGGTCGAAGTGGCTCAGGTGGCTCGAGACGCCGGCGCGCTGGTCATCGGCATCACGCGCGATGGATCGCCGCTGGCCAACGTCTGCACCGACATCCTCCCGGTCGATCTACCAGAGGACACCGAAGTCTACATGCCGATGAGCTCGCGCATGATCCACATGGCGCTGATCGACGTCCTGGCGACGGGCGTGACGCTGCGCCGGGGCGAGTCCTTCCTGCCGCACCTAAGGACCATCAAGGAGAGCCTGCGACCGACCAAGTTCCCGCCGAAGGAAGCATGAGGCCGGCCGCTGTTCCGACCTCGACGTATCGGTCATTTCCTACGACCACGCCAGTTTAATCCCGGTGCCGCAATGCGGTTATCATGAGCGTCTTTTCTCTCACCCGAGGTCGCCGCTCATGCGCTTGATGTTCGCCCTGATCCTGACAATGGTCTGCTCGGCCGCCAATGCCGCCGATACCTTCCGCTTCACCGCGATTCCGGACGAGGACCAGTCACGCTTGGTCGAGCGCTTCTCCAAGGTCGCCGACTACCTGTCGGACAAGCTCGGGGTCGATGTCGAGTACGTTCCCGTCACCTCCTACGGCGCCGCGGTCACCGCCTTCCGCAACGACCAGGTGCAACTGGCGTGGTTCGGTGGATTGTCGGGCGTACAGGCCCGCCAGCTGGTACCGGGCTCGAAAGCCATCGCCCAGGGCGCGGAAGACGCCGAGTTCCGCAGCTATTTCATCGCCAACACCGCGACGGGTATCGAGCCGAACCAGGACGAGCTTCCCGAGTCGGTCGCCGAACACTCGTTCACCTTCGGCGCCAAGACGTCGACCTCGGGCCGGTTGATGCCGGAGCACTTCATCCGCCAGCGCTTCGACGAAGCCCCCGACGAGCTCTTCTCCCGCGTCGGTTTCTCCGGCGACCACACCCGCACCATTGCGCTGGTCGAATCCGGCACCTACGACATCGGCGCCGTGAACTTCACCGTGTGGGACGCCGCCGTCGAGGATGGCCGCGTCGATACCGACAAGGTCGAAGTCATCTGGGAATCGCCGACCTACCCGGACTACCAGTGGACCCTGCGCGGCGATGCCGACGAGCGTTACGGCGAGGGATTCACCCACAAGGTGCAGCAGGCGCTGCTCGACATGACCGACCCTGCCTTGCTGGAAAGCTTTCCGCGCTCGGGCTTCATCCCGGCCAGCAACGACGACTATGGCCCGATCGAAGCGGTGGGCAAATCCATCGGTCTGCTGCGCTGACACCGATGCCGCTACTGGAGTTGGACAGGGTCGATCTGGGCCACGGGACGCAAGTCGTGCTGCCCGGCCTTTCGTTGACCTTCGAAGCTGGCGAGCGCGTGGCCCTGCTGGGCCAGAGCGGTGCCGGCAAGTCCACGCTGCTCGCCGAGATTCGGCGCCGGCTGGACAGCGAGGCCGCCTGGTGTCCGCAGGGGCACGGCCTGGTGCCGCTACTCTCGGTCTATCACAACGTCTATATGGGACGACTGGAGCGGCACGGGGCGCTGGCCAACCTGATCAATCTCCTGAAGCCCCGGCACGAAGCCTGGCAGGAGATCGGCCTCCTGGTCCGTGAACTGGGCCTGGAGGGCCTGCTCCGCCGCCCGGTGGAGCAGCTCTCCGGGGGCCAGCGCCAGCGCGTGGCGATCGCCAGAGCCCTGTACCAGCAGCGCAGCATCTTCCTCGGCGACGAACCGCTGGCCAGCGTCGACCCCCATCAGGCGCTGCGGCTGCTGGCGCGCATCCAGGCGCGCCACACCTCCAGCATCATTGCGCTGCATCAGCACCGGCTGGCGCTGGACCACTTCGATCGGGTCATTGGTCTGCGTGACGGTCAGGTGGTGCTGGACGCGCCCGCCCGCGAGCTGACACTGGCGAGCCTCGACGCCCTCTATCCGGATGCCGGCCCATCGAACCACGAGGCCGGAGTCGCCGCATCGACATGAGTGCCGCCCCTGGTTTGCTGCGGGGACGCAGCCCTGGCCTGACGCTGGCGCGCCGTTCGCTGGCGCTGATACTGCTCTGCCTGCTGCTGCTTCCCTTCGCCGATTTGCGCATCATCACGGTCGATCCGTGGGGCGAGCTGTGGCGGATGGCCCTGGGTTTCGCCTGGCCCGATTTCATGGCGCTGGAGAGCCCGTTGCGCGCCATCGTCCTCACCGTCAGTGTCGCGCTGTGGGGCACGTTCATCGGCGCGATACTCGGCTTTCCGCTGGCGCTGCTGTTTCATCACTCGAGACTGGTGCGCGGTTTCTGTGCATTCGTCCGCGCCATTCACGAGCTGTTCTGGGCACTGCTGTTTCTCCAGGTTTTCGGCCTGTCCGCGGTCACCGCCCTTGCCGCGCTGGCCATTCCTTATGCCGGCATCTTCGCCAAGGTCTACGCGGAGATTCTGGAGCTCACGCCTAGGGCGCCGAACGACGCGCTGCCCAGCGGGGTCGATCGGCTGTCACGCTTCCTCTATGCCGAACTGCCGCTGGTCTGGGAGCGCCTCGCCAGCTACACCCGCTATCGATTCGAGTGCGCCATGCGCGCCAGCGTGCTGCTCGGGTTCGTGGGCCTGCCGACACTCGGGTTCTATCTGGAGAGCGCCTTTCGCGAGGGACGCTTCGGCGAAGCCGGTGCGCTGCTCTGGATCTTCTACGCGCTGGTCGCCACCTTGCAGTGGTGGGGACATCGTCGCCTGCTGTTACCGCTGCTGGTGGGCGCCTTGTTCTTCCTCGGCCCGTGGCCGGATGTCGATGGCGAGCTGCTGTGGCGCTTCGTCAGCCACGACCTGTGGCCGGCCCCGCTGCTGGAGGGAAACCTCCCCGGCCTGGGCGCCTGGCTGGCCGGGCTGCCGGATCTGCTGCCGGCGATCGGCAACACGCTACTGCTGGCGCTCATGGGCACTGTCGGCAGCCTGCTACTGGCGCTACTGCTATGGCCGCTGGCCAGCCGTCACTTCGGCCGCCCCTGGCTGGGTTTCGGCGGACGGATGCTGCTGGTCGTCGTGCGTTCGACGCCGGAACTGATGCTCGCCTTCATCTTCCTGCTGATGCTCGGGCCGTCGATGTTGCCGGCGTGGCTGGCACTCGCCCTGCACAACGGTGCCCTGATCGCGTTCCTGGTCGCGCGTCACGCCGACGGTCTGACGCTGGGCATGCCTAATCTCCCGGCGTCCGGGCGCTACGCCTACGAACTGCTGCCCCGCCTCTATCCCAATTTGCTGGCCCTGATCTGCTACCGCGCGGAGGTCATCATGCGAGAGACCGCGCTGCTCGGCATGCTGGGTGTCGCTACCCTGGGGTTCTACATCGACTCCAGCTTTCAGTACCTGATGTTCGATCAGGCCTTTTTCCTGCTGCTGGTCACCGCCGCGCTCAACATCGCCATCGACGCCATCTCCCGCCGCTTCCGGCCTCGCGAGGTGCCGCTCGACGATCCGTGTAGCCGGTAGTCGATGCGGGACCAGGACGAGATGAATTTGAGCGGCTTTTGAGAATCCGGGCGATAAAAAGCCATCCATACGGGCTCGCTCTCCCGTCAACCATCTATTCGAACAGCACTTTTGAAAGGTGGCCGGTTCGGCATGAAAATCCCGGCCATTGGGAGTGGCCGGGGCTCGTGTCATGTCGGGAGCTGGCACCGGCTATCCATTGCTGTCAAATGCCACTCTCATTCCAAACCTGCTTGGCCAAATCGTCGATTTGCTCGTTGCCACCATGGCGTTTCAGATAGCCGTTGAAAACATCGGCCTCATCATCGAAGTTGCCGATGCGGTCCTTGAGCTGCTTTTTAGTGAATTCACTCAGATCCTCGTAGCTATCGAAATCCCCATTGACGAGGTTGTATTCAAGCAAGCCCTTATAGCGGTCAGCAAGATCACCCTCCATATAAAGGGTCTTCCGGTCATCCACATCGACACCATCAACGATAGTCTTGACGATACCATTGAGATTATGATCGAAATCCTCTTCACCCTGAATAAAGTCATCTCTGGGCACCAAGTGATTATCTGACCGCCACGCATCGTAAGACAGCTCCTTCAGTTGCTCTTCACCATCGTGTCGCTTGAGATAACCCGCAAATACATCTGCCTCATCACCAAAATTACCAAGGCGGTCCATAAGTTGCTCTTTGGTATCATTGTGCAGCTCTTGCCAATTGTCATAGTCACCATTGGTGAGATTATAATCCAGCAGCTGCTTGTACCGTTCTGCAAGGTCACCTTCCATGTAAAGTGTGGTTCGATCTTCAACATCGACCCCCTCGCGAATCGTCTCGACCAAGCTATTCAATTTGTCATCGAACTCATCATCATCCTTGATCAATGCGAGACCGACACTGACACCATCAACTTCATCCAGCAGCTCATCCATTGAAAGATCGTCAAGGCCACCCCCTCTGACTTCATCGATATAACTCTTGGCATCAAACCCCTCGTGGATATCAATGGGCGCCCCCTTGTGTTCCTCGTCATAGGTGACTCGACCGCCGCCTGGCTTGGTTTGAAGTTCCTGCTGGACCACGGCGCCGCCAATGCCGATGGTGGGCTTGTCGCCGATCCCGAGAAAGGAGTGCATTATCTCGTGCGCCATTAAGGAGACGTTGCCGAGATTATCTTTGGATTCATAATCCTCCGTTCTAACGCCTTCGTAGGCATCATGGGCGTTCAGTGTCGTGGAATAGTCGTCGAATGGAGAGCTAACGGTACCGCCACCCTGGCCAATGGTGGAGAAGTTGAATTTCTTTTCTCCATTGGTGTCTTCCAGCGTAGAACGCATGGTTTCTTTCATGAAACCGCTATTATCGTACATGTAGATTACGTCTTTACGAATCTTATCGCCATGCTCTCCTGAAAAAGAGAAAATTCCGAGGCGCTCCATATCATCGACGAACTCTTCCCCTGACATATCGTCATCCGCCATGACTTCATCAAAACCGGGGCCCTCACCGGGGGGTTGCACATCCCAGTTCGAATCCTCGTTGAACACCTCTTTCAACGAAGATTTGACGTCTGCATCACTGGGGATGTCGATTTGAAGCACATCGCCGTTGACAATCGAGGCGCGACTGTCGTCGCCATTGAGACGAAAGTTGACGCGAACGCCATTCTCTATGGCTTCGTCAAAGGCTTCTGCAAATTCAGGGTCAGATTCCAGCAACTCTTCCAGCGCGTTCCGAACGACATTTTGGTCTTCGGCCTTGTCAGACTCTTCGTCATCAGCGTTGCGCCGCGTGTCGCGCTCCAATGAGACCTTGTCATCAAAGATCAAGCCATCCACGACGGGGGTATCGGAACCCATTCCTCCTCCACCCAGGATATCCCCGATCTCATCAATGGGTATTTTTTGCTCGTCTTTATCATCCCCACGATTGGTCGGACTGGAAGTTTTTTCATCGCCACGACTCTGGCCCGTCTTTCCCAGAGCGTCCTCTAAAGCGCGACCAAACTCCTCAACTCTATCGACACCTAGAAAAACGTTTCTTGATGCCAAACTACTCTCTATACCAGTGGGCTGAGTCATTTTGTTTTCCTTAAGTTTTTTCAACCTCGACTTAAAATAAAATACCACGCTCATCCAAGATGATCTGTAAAAACCAAGATCCCGACACTTGCATTGAACGCAATTAGCCTGAAAGATTACCTAGCCAAATATCATGGCACGATGCCGCTTATGGCATTTTTTGTTATTTTTGAAAACGGCATGGTAAGGAAACGCACGCTTGCGCAACAAACGTCAACAGGTGACAGCCCCTCCTGTCGACGGGAGGTCAAGCGATGTGCCAAGAAGGCCGTCTGCTGGAACGTCGACTCGGTCGTCTCGGCGCCGAATCGGCGCCCCGCCCCGCGGCTGCCGCCATGTCGCGCCTCGGAACGGGTGACAGGAGAGGGAGTGGCATTCCCGATAGCGACCAGGTTACCGGTGCGCGTTTTTTTACCTCCCGCACACATCACGATTTAACCTGCATCAAGTCTTTCATCGGGGAGCGACGGTAGTCTTGTCGAGCCCGAAGGATCGTCCTCCCTAGGGTGCGCCGGACTCCGGTTCGGCGCTTTGATGCCTCCGGACGGTGGACATCGTCGATGCCCCTCCAGAATCCATAAAGCTTGCACCGCGTAAGCGCCGTTTTCCGTTATGATGCGTAAAATTGTTGCAATACGGATCGTTGAAGCGACGCCATGACGGATCTTTACCTACAGGATTGGCGAGCCTGGACACCTCACCGCGAGGCTGCCGGGGAATCTCGACTCGATACACAAGACAAACCTGCCGGCAAGGCCGTTCCCGCGATGCTGCGACGTCGCCTCAACCTGCTCGGGCGCGCCGTCTGCGACATGCTGGCAACGCTCGATCCCGAAGCCGACCGTATCGTATTGCACGCCTCGCGCCACGGCGATGGTGAACGCACGCTGGAAATGCTCTACGGCCTCAATGAGGGCGAACCGCTCTCCCCGGCCCGGTTCGGTCTGTCGGTTCACAACGCCACGGCCGGCGTCTACTCCATCGCCAGTGGCAATCGGCGCAGCCAGCAGGCGATTGCCGCCAGCGGTGGCGAATGGGCCGCACTGATCGCGGAAGCCAGCGGCTATCTCGCCGATGGGCAGCCGAGTCTCCTGCTGGTCTTCGGCGATCAGCCCGTTCCCCAGCGGTTCGCCGCGTACGCGCCCGCGTCACTATCCGCCGCCGTCGCCCTTCGGGTCGGCAGCCAGCCGACCGAAGGTGCCCGGCGCCTGGTCGAGACGATGACTCCGGCAGGCGGCACGACCTTGCAACCCCTGGATGTCATCGACTGGCTGATGGGCAGTCATCAGCGGATCGCGTGCCCCATCAGCCAACGCGGTTGGCAACTCGAGTCTCTTCGGTCATGATCCGCCCCCCGCAACGACCAGTTTCAGCGACGGAACGACCGCCGCACCCGGCCGGTAAGCTACCGGCTGCGCGCCCGACATCACGATCGAGCGCCAGTAAACGATAACGAACGAGTCACAAGGACGATCAAGACCGATGACCACGACAGCGCTGGAACACGAACTCAAGCAGATGATCATCGAGACCCTGGAGCTCGAGGATGTGACGCCGGACGACATCGATCCCGAAGAGCCGCTGTTCGTCGAAGGACTGGGACTGGACTCCATCGACGCGCTGGAACTGGGCCTCGCGCTACAGAAGCGCTACGGCATCACGCTGGAGTCCGAGGCGGAATCCTCCCGTCAGCATTTCGCCAACCTGAAGAGTCTGGCGGCTCTGGTCGAATCGCGTCGCCAGAAATGACAGCGGCGGTGCCCTCGTGATTTCGTCGATTCCCACCCACGGCCGCAACCGGCTGCTCTGGCTGGCAGTAGCCATCATCGGCCTGGTCTGGCCCCTGGTGGTTCACTTCCTGTTGCCGCACTACGGTGCCTGGCCGTTGCTGATGGTGATGGCCGCCGCTGCCTGGTGGCGACTGCCGTCGGCGCAACGGCGCTGGGGATGGAGTCTGGTGCCGCTGGTCCTCCTGCTGACGGCGACCGGCAGTGCGGAGCTCGGCCTGCGGCTATGGCCGGTCGTGGTCAACCTCGCTCTGCTGCTGGTCTTTTCCCATGGCCTGCGTCATCCGCCGACGCTGATCGAACGGTTCGCTCGCAGGCAGGAGCCCGATCTGCCGCCTCACGCCGTGCGCTACACCCGGCGGGTGACCCAGGCCTGGTGCATCTTCTTCGCCCTCAACGGTGCCATTGCCCTGTTCACTGCGATTTTCGCCGACCCCGATGTCTGGGCCTGGTACAACGGCGGCATCGTCTACGGCCTGATGCTAGCCATGTTCCTGGGGGAATGGTGCTTGCGCCAGCGGGTCAGACGGCGAGCGGAAGCGGCCATGAGACAGCAAGGCGAGGCGCGCCATGACGTTTCGTAGACTCGGCGATCGGCCGTGGCGTGACCGCCCCCAGGCGGATGCCATCGCCTGGATCCCCCCGAAGGGAGCTACGCCGTCTCGCTGGCTGACCGTGGGCGAGTGGCAGGGGCGTATCGGCGCCTGGCAGCAACGACTGCTCGAGACGCCCAACGAGAGTGACGGCTGGCGACTGTTCGAGCCGGACCCGGTAGAGTTCAGCGCGGCGCTGGTCGCGATCTGGGAGCGCGGCGATCGCGTCGTGCTACCTGCGGACAATCAGCCGAAGACGCTGACGGCCCTGCACGGCACCGGCGTGGCGCTCGGGCCGGCCGAGCCGATGCTCGGGAGCGACCGGTCGAAAAGCTCCCCAGGCCGCGCCCCCCAGTGGGACTCGCGGCCGCTACCCGCCGTTGCCGTCTCGCTTTACACCTCAGGCTCCAGCGGCGAGCCCCAGCGACTGGACAAACGTTTCGATCAGCTGGATGCCGAGCTCGCCACCCAGGCCTCGCTCTGGCCTCTGGCGGGCCGACTGGTCGTCAGCCAGGTCAGTCACCAGCATATCTACGGCCTGCTGTTCTCGATCCTGCGCCCACTGTGCGAGTACAGCCCCTTCGCGACCCAGCCCTGTCGCTACCCGGAAACCCTCTACACCTGGTTGCAGTACTGCCAGGCGACCGGCAAGCGGATGATTCTCGTCAGCGCGCCACCGGCGCTGTCTCGCCTGCCGGAAGCGCTCGACTGGAAGCCGGCAAGCGCGGCGCTCGAGACGATCTACAGCTCGGGAGCGCCGCTCTCCCGGAGCGCCAGCGACCTGGTCCACGAGCGGCTCGGCACGCCCGTCCACGAGGTGTACGGCAGCTCCGAGACCGGCGGCATCGCCTGGCGCGTCCAGCAGCGTGAATCCGCCTGGACCGCCCTGCCCGGGGTCGAGGTCAGCCACGGCGACGACAATCGCCTGTGGCTGCGCTCGCGCCACCTGGAAATCCCGGATCAGTGGCAACGCCAGGCAGACCTGATCGCGCTGACGGACCGGGGCTTCGAACTGCTGGGCCGTGCCGACCGAATCGTCAAGATCGGCGGCAAACGGATCTCGCTGACGGCGATGGACCGCGCACTGAGCGGGCTCCCCGGCGTCGAGCGGGCGCAGACCCTGACGCTGCAACGCCGTGACCTGCGCCTCGCCGCCATCGTCCAGCTGTCGCCGAGCGAGGTGCCCCACGATCACCGCCAGCATCGCGACACGGTAAAGCGGCTGCGCCGGGCACTCGCCGCCCATTTCGAGACGCCGGTGCTACCCCGCTACTGGCGCTTCGTCGCCCCCTGGCCGACCAATGCCCAGGGCAAGCTGGGCGCGGAGATCCGACAGCGCCTGTTCCTCGACCTGGAGGATCGACGCGCGCCACGCTGGCTGGGCGAACGCGTCCACGACAGCGGCTGGCGGGTCACGCTGGAGGTACCCGAACACTGCGCCTATGTCGACGGACACTTCGACGGTCAGCCGGTGCTCCCCGGCATCGCCCTGGTGCACTGGGCGATGCAGCAGGCGCGCCGGCTGTTCGCGCTGACCAGCGATTTCGACGGACTCGAGCGGCTGCGATTTCCCCAGCCGCTGCTGCCCGGCGATCGCTTCGAAATGTCCCTCGAGCACCGTCGGGGCGACGGGGCCGAGAGCCTGCGCCTCGAGTGCGACAGCCGGCGCGGGAAACATGTCAGCGGCCGCATCGCCCTGGTCGATCGGCAAAAGCGGGAGAGTTAGAGGATGTCGAGAGAGAGCAGCGCCCGCATCGCGGTCCTGGTGCCGGTCTACAACCACGCCGAGGCGGTCGGCCAGACCCTGGCGCGGCTACGCCTGCTGCAGTTGCCGGTCATCCTGGTCGATGACGGTAGCGACGCGCACTGTGCAGGGGTGCTGGATGCCCTGGCAGACGTCGAGTCGGTGGATCTGGTCAGGCTGCCCGTCAACCGGGGCAAGGGCGCGGCGGTGCGGGCGGGCCTGGCACGAGCCGCCGAGCGCGGGCTGACCCACGTGTTGCAGGTGGATGCGGATGGCCAGCACGAAGCGGCCGACCTGCCGCCCTTCGTCGAGGGGCTCCGCGCCGGCGACGAGGTCCTGCGGCTCGGCTACCCGCGATTCGACGCCAGCGTGCCCCGGCACCGCTTCTACTCCCGCTATATCACCCATTCGCTGGTCTGGCTGGCGACGCTGTCGTTCGATCTTCGCGACACCATGTGCGGGGTCAAGCTCTACCCCGTCGCCGCCGTCAACCGGCTGGTTGCCGAACACCCCTGCGGCGATCGCATGGAGTTCGACAGCGAGCTTCCGGTACGCTGGCACTGGCAGGGCGAACGCGTCGTCAACCTGCCCGTCCGGGTCCGCTACCCTATCGACGGCGTCTCCCACTTCCAGCTATGGCGGGACAACGTACTGCTCGCCCGCATGCATCTGCGTCTGGTGCTCGGCATGTTCAGACGCCTCCCCGATCTCTTGAGCCGCCGCCAGGAACGACTCTCATGACACCGATCAGCAGCAATCCCAATCACTGGTCGAGAATTCGCGAGACCGGCACTGCCGGCGGGGTTCGCGCCATGGTCTGGATCCGGCGCAAGCTGGGACGGCTACCGTTCCAGTTCATGCTGCTGCTGGTGATCGTCTACTACTATATTGCCCACGGTCTGCATCGGCGCGCCTCCCATACCTACCTTACCCGACTGTGGCGGCACCGTTACGGCCATGCGCCCAAGCGTCTGACCTGGCTGAGCCTGCGCCACTTCCGCAGTTTCGGGCAGAGCCTGATGGACAAGATCGACGCCTGGAGCGGCATCCCACCGGCGCTCAGCTTCGAGGGCGATACGCGGGAGCGGTTTCGCCAGGCGGTCGAGAGCGGGCACGGCGGGATCATGCTGGTCTCCCATGTCGGCAACATGGAGATCTGCACCGCCATGAGCGACATGCAGGAGGACTTCCGCGCGACGCTGCTGATGCACACACGCAATGCGCAGCAGTTCGACGAGGTCCTGGCGCGCTCGACCCACCGCGCGAACCCGCCCGAGATCGTCGAGGTCAGCGAGATCACGCCGTCGACGGCGATGAAGCTGGGGCGCCGGATCGCGGAAGGCGGTTTCGTGGTGATCGCCGCCGATCGTGTGCCGATCAGCGATAGCGGACGCGCCCGCACGCTTCCCTTCCTGGGCCACCCGGCGCGTTTTCCGGAAGGCCCGTTCTGGCTGGCGAGCCTGCTGCGCTGCCCGATCTACACCATCGGCTGCTTTCGCGAACCCACCAGCTATCGCATCGACTTCGACCACTTCGACGATACCAGCGACTTGAGCCGGCGGGATCGGGAGGCATGGATGGATGGCGCCATGCGGCGCTACGTCGACTGGCTGACGCTGCAGTGCGAGAAGACCCCGCTGCAGTGGTTCAACTTCTTCCCCTTCTGGCTCGACTGCGAGGACGCCCACGCCGCGGACCCCGGCCATGAGGACGAGCGCCCCGTCACCTGACCGGGCGATTCCCGACACGCGATACCCCGAGGACCCGACCATGCCGTTTCGTCGATGGTGGATCACACTGCTGCTACTGGTGCCGTTGAGCGCCCAGGCCTTCGATCTGGACGACCTGCAACGCCAGCTCGCCGCCACGCCCTCGCTGGCGGGCAGCTTCGAGCAGCAGCGCGAACTGGCGGACCTCGACAGCTCGCTTTCCAGCCAGGGCACGTTTCTGTTCGAGCGCGGCAAGCGCGTCGTCTGGCAACTCGAGCAACCGGTCGAGGAGCGGATCGAGCTGACCCCGCAGGCGATAACCGATGGCAGCGGCGAGAACGCGCCGCCCGGTGGCGAGCAGGTCGCCCAGTTGTTCCTGCAGTTGCTGGAAGGCGACTGGCAGGCGCTGGAGTCCCGCTTCACCCTGGCGCTATCCGGTGACCGGGATGACTGGCAGGTCGCCCTGACCCCGAAGGAAGCCGCCCTGCGCGAGCGCATCGCCGAGATCCATCTGCGGGGGTCTGACACCATCGATCATCTCGACATGCGCACGCCCGACGGCGACCGGTTGAAGGTCCGGCTATTCGACCAGCATCCGCTGAACGACTCATGACGGACAGGGGCTACCGTCGGCTCGGCTGGCTCTGGCTCGCGGCGCTGGCACTCTGTGCCCTCTGGCTGGGCTGGATGCTGCGCCAGGGCCTGCCCGCCGATACCGACCTCACCGCGCTGCTGCCCGCCGACCGGCAGGCGCCGCTGGTCGAGAAAGCGGACCGTGAACTGGGGCGCGGTTTCGAGAATCGCTTCCTGCTGCTGCTCGGCGATGACGAACGGGTACCGACGACGCAAGCGCTGGGCCGGTCGCTGCAACGGCTGGTCGACGAGGGCCAACTGGCCGGGGTCGACTGGCGCGAGCTCGATCTGGCCGACGCCGACCCGCACGGCTGGATGGGACAGTGGCGCTATCGTCTGCTGACGCCGCAGTGGCAGCAGGCCATCGACACCGATGGCGGCAGTACGCTGGTCGAGCCGGCGCTGCGCCGGCTGTTCTCGCCGACGGCGCGCCCGGAGCCCGTCGCCGACCCCTTCGGGCTGCTCGACGCCTGGCTGTCACGCCTGCCACGCAGCCCGATCGGCGCCGCCGACGGCCTGTTGACGCTGGATGCCGAGGGGCGGCAATGGAGCGTGCTGATCGGCGAGTTGAAGGGTTCCCCCTACGACCTGCCGATGCAGAATGCCCTGCACAGCGCGCTCGAACGGTTTCAACAGCAGCATCCCGATGCCGAACTGCTGCGTTCCGGCCTGGTGTTCCACGCCGCCGCCGGCGCCCGTCAGGCGAAGCGGGAGATGTCCACCATCGGCGCCGCCTCTCTACTCGGGGTACTGCTGGTCATCGGTTTCGTGTTTCGCTCGCCCCGGGTGCTGCTGCAACTGATGGTGCCCCTGCTGGCCGGTTCGCTGTTCGCGCTGACGCTGACACTGGGGATCTTCGGACGCCTGCACCTGCTGACCCTGGCCTTCGGCGCCAGCCTGATCGGCATCGCCGTCGACTATGTGCTCCACCTGCAGTGCGACCGCGTCATCGATGGCAGGCAATTCCGGCTTCGCCGACTGATGCCGAGCCTGACGCTGGGCCTGATCTCGAGCGTCATCGCCTATGTGGCCCAGGCACTGACACCGATGCCGGGATTGCGCCAGATGGCGGCGTTCGCCGCCTTCGGGCTGATCGGCGCCTGGCTCACCGTGGTGCTGTGGCTTCCCCGCTTCACCCTTCACGCCTCCCCGTTCACGGCGCGTCTGGCGACGCGCTGGTGGCGACTGTGTCAGCCTCGCTGGCGACTGTCGCCATGGCTCGCCCTGGCCGGCGCGCTGGTTCTGGCGACCTTCTGCGGCCTGCGCCTGACCAGCGACGACAGCCTGGAACTGCTCAATCCCTCGCCGGCGGCGCTGATGCAGGACGAGCAGCGCGTACAACAGCTGCTCGACCGCGATACCGGCAGCCGCTATTTCCTGGTTCGGGCCGCGGATACCCAGTCGCTGTTGACCCGGCTCGATATGCTGGACGGCTCACTCGACCGTGCCATCGCCGACGGTCTCCAGGTCGAGTATCAATCGCTGGCCGGATCGGTGCCGACGATGGCCGAGCAGCAGGCCAACCTGGCCCGGGTACGCAAGCTCTACGGCGCACCGCTGGACGCGCTGGTGGAGCGAGCGGGCTTGCCGGCGACCGTCGCCGACGAGGCGCGGGCACGCTTGCAGCAGGCGCCGCCATTGACCCTGGCCGAATGGCTCGAGACGCCTCTGGGCTCGCTCCAGCAGCGGCTGTGGCTGGGCAAGACGGACGACGGCGGGGTGGCCGCCACCGTGGTGATATCCGGCGCTCGCGATGCCCGCACCGATGCGACCCTGTCGACCCTAGCCGACTCGCTACCGAAGGTGGAGTACAGCGACCGCGTCAGCCGCATCGGCGGGCTGCTCGGCGGGTACGTCACCGCCGATGCGAAGGACTCCGACGTCTACGCCCTCTACCTCGTCCAGGCCGGGATCTCCCTGCCCGAT